>JAGVFL010000106.1 GCA_020057645.1 Candidatus Omnitrophota bacterium | reverse complement strand
GGATTTATTCTCTCTATAGTTTTATCGGCATGATAACTATGCCCAACATGAACCTCAACATGAACTTTCTTTCCCTTAAGAACCTCTCCTATCTTAGATTGCCCTTCATCTTCAAACTCTGGTTTATTAATATAGAACTCTATCTTTCGCCCGGCTAAAGACTTTGATTCTATAACAGTATAAGCGCCTTTGTCGCGGATAGACCATCCGTTCTTCCCGCTATACTGGTTAAGAATGCTGTTATAAGACGCTTTTCCGTCATCATCATCATAAGTATAATACCGTTGAATATTTAAACCTTTGTCAAACAGCTTTTTGGCCGGCATTTTTGTAATATCCGGAAGTTTATATTTCTCCGACATTTCTTTAAACCAGCTGGCATCAAATACTGCTTTTTTAACGAACATGCCGGACAATAAGCCATATATAATTTTCACTTCTTTATCGTTTTCTTCCTTGACGCTTTCATATTCTTCCTTTATTGTTTGTTGAAGAATTTTTAAAATACCTTTGTCTTCTATCATGCCAAAGGCATCAGCTATAGTTACAGCTTGCGAAGATAGGTTTTTTACATCGTCATTAATCCTTACAAATTTTTCAAGTAATTCTATTTGATTTTGTTTATCCATCGTATTCAAAAACTCGTTTAATCTATTAAAACCGGCGCATAGTTTGACCATAGTCCTGAACTTATTATAACCTGTCTTTTCAAACAAGCTCTCTGCAGTCAGGCCTTCTTTTGCCATCTTTTCAAGCATTCTCGTAAATAGGCCGTTAAAGGTAGAGGTAAATACTTCGTTTTCTCCATAAACCATCAAATTATAAAGCATTTCAGAGTCATAATCTTCTACTGATTTAAAACGGACCGCATCCGGTGAATTATGTAACCAGTTCACCCCCGCTACTACTTTCAGGCTTATGTTTTCTAGAGACTTATCTATAGAGTAAGCCCCTAAATGATCGGGGCGCTTTTTTATTTCAATAATATTTTTAAAAAATAACATCCGATTTTTCGTAATATCAAATGCTTCTTCGAATGATAAATCATCTTTTACAATTTTATCTATTAAAAGAATCGTATTTATCCAATCCATTGGTATATACCCTTTATCCTCTGCCCATTGGCATAATTCGCATAATTTTTTAATTACAGGGTTTTTGCTTTCTTTAAGTATATTTAGAACTGTCGTATTTATGCAATACATCGATGGCAGACCGCCATCTCTTGTGAATACTATGTCATCTATATAAAGCGCTTCCAAAGGAGCGGAAATGGCTTTAGGTTCGATTATCTCTCTGAATTTATTTCTATCTTTGATATTTTTAAGATGATAAGCTGTAAAAAACATCATTTTAGGTTTTTCATATTGTAGTAATATATTGTATACCCAGGGTTTATCTTGGCAAAACCATAACGCTTGGAAATTTGAACCTATACGTTCTTGTTCTTTGGCTAATTTTTTAACAATATCTTCCGCCCATGGATAGTCAATGATTTTTTTAATGTCCAGTTCAACTTCAAAAAATAGGCCTTGTTCTAACAGATTATCATAATAACTTTTATCATTTCCAGTGAGCGATATCTGAGTATGCGTCCGGTCTCCGCTAAAAATAACAAGAGATGTAAGCAACGTTCCCAATATAAGCGGCCTTATGCTTCTCCTAAAATAATTTTGTTTAGGTGTATTTTCAACCGTAGGCAACTGAACTTCTTCAATAGCCCTTTGTACGCGGCTATAAGTATTTCGTGAGCCCGCAGGAACTCTTAGATGATTTTTATCAGGCAGATCTATTCCATAAGTTGTATTTATTACAATAAATACAACAGCTATTGTCAGCGATATAATCTTTAAATTATAACCTTTTTTAAACTTTATCATAATATGGGCAAAAAATTCGCCTTCGTTAAACAGTAGGGCAGGTTTAAACCTGCCCTACTGCTATTACTTAGGCGATATATATAGAGTATACCACAAAAAAAGGGTATTTCAAGGTCAGTACGATTACCCCAATTTATCCCCAACAGATTTGATCGAAATCGCAATTAGCGCATTTATCTTTATCGCGCTCGGGAAGTTTTTCAAAATGCAGGCCCTGGATATTATTCCAGGTGTTTTTTATGATGCCGACCATCTCGTCCACCATGTCTTCCCTGAGTTCTACCTTAAATTCTGTCGGCTCGCCTTTTTTTATCCCGTATTTTATTAGATCCTTCTTGGCGGGTTCTACGAATGCCAGTATCCCGTGGCTCACAACTGTATCTTTATCCTGCCTGGTTTTGTCCCTTTCATATAGAAGCTTATAGCACGCCAGCTGCCTCAGGTAACCGTCGCATTCCTCGCTTTCAAGGCTCTTGACGCCAAAAATCCCTTTCGCGTGTTTATCAGCCTGTCCTGTTTTATAATCAACTACCCTGATAAGTTTATTTTTCTCGTCTTCTGATTCTAATTTATCGTATTTGCCGGTAAAAATAATGCCGTCTATATTCACGGGCATTTTATTTTCAAGGCCGATGGGCTTTACAGGTTTTTTGGCTGACTTATCGTAATATTTCTTCAGGCCTTCGAATTGCTCCATGCATCTCAGCTCTATGGCTTTCTCAGGCCCATGGAATTTCAACGACTCTATAAACTTCTCCTTAAAAAACTGGAAATCCGGAAACCTGTTTGTCCTCACATATTCCCTGTATAAATTTTCCAGCCCCGCGTGCACTGCGTTGCCGAACATGAGACTCTGCTTCTTTGCCGAAGGAAGCATCAGCACGTTATCATAAAGAAATTTCCGCCTGCACCTGAGATAATTATCCAAGCTTGTAGGGTTCATGGCCATATCTTTAACCAGATCTCCCAAAACCTCTTCTATGCCGATAAAAGGCTCCATTAGATTTGTCTTTTCAAGAAAATCTACCAAAATATCTTCTTCTTTCAAATCAGACGTTTCCGGCTTTACGCTTAATCTATACAAAAATGCGCTGGATACCGCGTTTTCGTCAGGGCTTGCGGTAAATACAAGATTGCTCTTGGCCCTTGATACGGCTACATAAAAAAGCCTTGTCTCGTCGTGAGACCTCAGCTCCTTTATCCTTTCTTTATTACCCGTTGTCTCGACGTTCTTGATCAAATCCTGCGGAAGCGGAATTACATCAGACCTCGGCTTTATAGGCCAGCTTTTATCCTGTAAACAGAACGGGATTATAACGCTGTGAAACTCCCTGCCCTTGGAACCGTGCGCCGTAAAAATCCTGACCCCGTTCTGAGTCATTGTAACAAGTTCTCCTTCAAGCGCCATGCCGTGTTCATTTCTCGTTCTTATCTCTTCCGCGAAATCCTTTAACGTTATCCCGGGTCTTGATATGTCCGAGCTCTTCACCATATTTATAAAAGACGAAAGCGCTCTTAATTCCCTGATTCTTATGACGTCATCCTTATCGTATTTCTCCAGGATATATTTATAAATCCCGGCGTCTTCTACATATTCCATCAGGATCGTATGCACCGGTTTAAACTGTGAATTCTCTATAAGTTTTTTTATTATGCCGCTTGCATTTTTCAGGGGCCCGGGCAGGGCCTCGGAATTTAAGAGTTCCGATAAAATTTTCGCGTCTTCTTTATTTCTTTTCTTCTTATTTACTTTAGCTATCAGCTTCAATACATCCGCCAGCGGGATTTTAAAATAATCCGTTATCAGTATCTTATATAAAACCCTGTCTCTGTCTTCATAATTTTCAGGTTCCAGGCCGGCGAGTTCCAATACATCCAGCATCTGCCTTACCCGCGTCTCAGGCCTAATGTCTTCTTTGCCGTCAGTCGCGTACGGAATCCCCGCCTGTAAAAATTTATCTATTACCCTTGATATCAAATCTCTCTTCCTGACCAAAACCGCTATGTTATTGTAAGGATTTTCTTTTTCTTCTGGGCTAAGGTCTTTCGAAGATTTGATCTGCTCATTGAATTCTTTTACCTTTTTTACGATAAAATTCAACTCTTCCGCTTCTTTAGTAAACTCGTGGTAACCTATTGATTTTTTCTTAAAATCCCTTATATTTACAAGGGTTTTCTCGCCTGTCCTCTCTGCACCGGGCACGTCTTTGATAACCGCCTGAGCCAGATTTATTATCTCCTGCGTTGACCGGTAGTTTTTTTCTAAAATCACGGTCTCTAAATTTTTGAAGCGCTTCTTAAGTTCTTTAAAATTCCCCACGCTCGCGCCCTGGAATCTGTATATCGACTGGTCATCGTCTCCGACGCAGCACACGTTAGGGCTGCCCGGCTTGAGTATAGAAAATAATAATTTAAGCTGCGCCCCGTTTGCATCCTGGAATTCATCAACCATGAAAAATTGATACTGTTCCTGATATTTTTTCTTTAAAAGCGGCTCATTGTCTATCGCGCGGATAGCCATCATGATCATGTCGTCATAATCATACCTGCCCCGCTCGTCAAAGACCTCTTTGTTCCCGCTCGCTTTAAGTTTTTCATACTGGTCGTAGATAATTGCGAGCGCCTTTATCCTGGGGATATGCTTTTCTTCTATGCGGCCGCCGTCCGGTTTCAATGTCTTTACGTATTCCAGAAATTCTTCCGGGCTCACCCCTTCTCTCTTAAGATCGCTTATTCTTTTTAATATCTCTTTGGCGTGTTTATACGGGACAGTGAAAGGCTTTATTTCAGAAATGTCCCGGGTGTGATCCAGTATGTACTCTATTGCCCTTACCTGCTCTATATCCGTAATCTGTATCCTTTCCTGTATATAGTTAACCGCCTCTTCGGAATCTAAAAGAATGGAGTTTCCAAAACTGTGAAATGTAGAGACATTTACGTCGTAGCCTTTAAATCCTACAATCTTTGCGAGGCGCTCTTTCATTGTCCTGGCCGCGGCATTCGTGTAAGTGAGTATCAGGATATTTTCCGGCAGGGCTTTTTCCAGGCGTATTATATTTGCGGCCCGCACAGAAAGTATCTGCGTCTTGCCGGTCCCGGGCCCTGCCAAAACCAGCACCGGGCCTTCGATCGTATCCACTGCCTTCTTCTGCTCTATATTCAATTCTCTATAAAATCTCTCAAACCTGTCCATAACTCTCTTTCTCTTCGGCTAATGTTACAAACTGACATTGTCAGAGTGTAACCTTATTTGCCGATGGAAAATGCGTCACCCAGATACTTGCCTATTCCATGATACGTACACACTTCCGGATCGTATAAGATAGGCTTTATTCTTTCAATATCAGGAAGGCCGTCTTTTCCAAGCGCGTTCTCATCGCATTTCACATCCAATATCTCTCCTATAAACCGGATATGCAGGCCTATCTCAACTGTCTTTATAACTTTACATTCTAAAATAAGAGGGAATTCTTCAATATAGGGCGCTTCCACTAACTCGCTCTTTACAGGAGTCAACTTTGTTTTAGCAAATTTATCTTCGCTCCTTCCTGATACAATTCCAAAATAATCGGCTTCTTTGACATATTTTTCAGAAGGCACATTAACTGTAAATGCTTTTTTATCCATAATATTGTCATAAGAATAGGTTGTCTTTCTTAAAGATATGCCCACGCATGGCGGTTTAGAACAAACAATGCCTCCCCACGCAACTGTTACTCCGTTCGGTTTTCCGTTTTTATCATACGTCCCTATAATCCAGGTAGGCGTGGTAAAAACAAGCGCCTTGGCGCCTAATGATTTTTTCATGAGAAATCCTCCCTTATGCAGCATATTATAACACTCTTCTCCCGAGACGTCTACCAGGCTATTTGACTTAGGGAGAGTTATTGAGTATACTTTTTATATATGAAAAAACGCGAAGCATGGAAGTCAAGGCTGGGGATCATAATGGCTGTCGCGGGAAGCGCGATAGGGCTTGGGAATTTTTTGCGTTTCCCTGTGCAAGCAGCTCAAAACGGCGGCGGGGCGTTCAT
>JAGVFL010000075.1 GCA_020057645.1 Candidatus Omnitrophota bacterium | reverse complement strand
GCCGGGGAAGGCAATTAAAATTTTGCCATGAAGACCGTAGGGCAGGTTTAAACCTGCCCTACGGTTCCCGGATGTTTCTGAAACAGGTATGATTAAACCCGGGGCTGTGCCGATATTATTGGTTATCGGTATCGCAGATTCAGGCAATAAGGCCTGGCGCAGGTTATTGGCAGGCATTCTTATTTTACGCCTCTTAAAATGGGCTTTTATGCGCCCGGCTATTTTTTTATTGAATATCAACTTTTTGTTTAATGCCCTTGCGATGCATTCAAGCGTAAGGTCATCAACAGTAGGGCCGAGGCCTCCGCTTAAAAGCACTATATCTGATTCGCTTAGAGCTTTTTTTATAGATGAGATGATGACTTCCGGGTTATCCGGTATGTCAAGGTGTTTTGAAGTTTTTATGCCTATAGCCGCGAGTTTATTAGAAATAAACTGGGCGTTTGTATTTGCAATATGGCCAAGCATTATTTCATTGCCTACGCAGATTACCTGAGCGTTTGTATCCATAGGGCTTATTATAGACAATCTATACTACGTAAGCAAGATTTTTTAAATTTTTGAAAGAAAATCAGCTTGAGATGTGTCTTATGTGTAGGGAACGGTTTCAAACCGTTCCCTACAACATGCGAAAGGAGGCAAATTTACTTTGTGCTTTACTTTAACCTGTGGTAAATGTATAATTTATACATTATTCACAACAAAAAAAAGGGGGGGGTTAATATGGTTAAGAAAGAAGAAAAGAAAGAAGAAAAAAAAGTAGCGGCAAAGGGCGGTGACAGGGAAAAGGCAATTGAATCAGCTGTTTCGCAGATAGAAAAGCAGTTCGGCAAGGGTTCTATCATGCGCCTCGGCCAGGAAACCAAGTTCGAGGTGGATATTATTTCTACGGGCGCGTTGTCTCTGGACCTGGCATTGGGAGTAGGGGGAGTGCCGAGAGGAAGAGTAGTAGAGATATTCGGGCCTGAATCCGGCGGAAAAACAACGCTTACCTTGAGTATAATTTCGCAGGCTCAGAAATCAGGAGGCGTCGCTGCTTTTATAGACGCTGAGCACGCATTAGATCCGACCTACGCGAGGAAGTTAAAAGTAAACCTGGATGACCTGCTGATATCGCAGCCTGATACAGGCGAGCAGGCGCTTGATATAGCGGAGATGCTTGTAAGAAGCAACGCGGTTGACCTTATAGTAATAGACTCTGTCGCGGCTTTGGTGCCAAAGGCAGAGATAGAGGGCGAGATGGGAGACAGGCATATAGGGCTTCAGGCAAGGCTCATGTCGCAGGCTTTAAGAAAACTTACAGCTATAATTTCCAAGACGCACACCTGCGTTATTTTTATTAATCAGATAAGAGAGAAGATAGGGGTTATGTTCGGAAATCCCGAAGTAACCACGGGCGGAAGGGCATTGAAATTCTATTCTTCCGTGAGGATTGACATGCGGAATATAGGAGCTATAAAAACAGGCGATAAGGTTATAGGCAACAGGATAAGGGCAAAGGTTGTAAAAAATAAGGTTGCCCCGCCTTTCAGAAACGCGGAATTTGAAATCATACACGGGGAAGGCATCTCCAGGGAAGGCAGCGTATTAGAATTAGGCATAGAAACAGGCGTTTTGGGAAAATCAGGGTCTTCGATAAGTTTCGGAAGCGAGAAGCTTGGCCAGGGTATGGAGTCTGCCAGGGAATATCTTAAAAATAATCCGAAGGCCTGCGGTGAGATAGAAAAAAAGATCAAAGAAGCCCTGATAAAAGCGGCTGAAGATAAAAAACAATAGTCAAAGAAAATAATAATTAAGGTTACACTCTGACAATGTCAGAGTGTAACCTTAGCAATAGGATTTTATGAAGGTTGATGAGATACGAGAGAGATATCTGAGGTTTTTTGAGGCAAAAGGCCATAGGATTTACCCGAGCGATTCGCTTGTGCCTGCTAGCGACCCGTCGCTTCTATTTACGGGCGCAGGCATGAACCAGTTTAAGGATGAATTTTTAGGCAAGGTAAAGGGTTCAAGAAGGGCTGCTACGTGCCAGAAATGCCTAAGGACAGGAGACCTGGAAAATGTGGGGAAGACAGCAGGGCATCACACGTTTTTTGAAATGCTCGGAAATTTTTCATTCGGGGATTATTTTAAGAAAGACGCTATCCTGTGGGCGTGGGAATTTCTTACAAAAGAGCTCGGGCTTAAGGAAAAGGATCTATGGGTTTCTGTTTACAGGGATGATAAAGAGGCGCACGAGATATGGAGAAATATAGTAAAGATTCCGGAAGAAAAGATTTTAAAATTAGGAGAAAAGGAGAATTTTTGGCCGGCTAACGCGCCGGCTGAAGGCCCTAATGGACCGTGCGGCCCGTGTTCCGAGATTTTTTTCAACGGGCCAGACGAGGTAGAAATCTGGAATCTTGTTTTTACACAGTTTGATAGGAAAGACGGCGGCAAATTAGAGCCCTTGCCTAATAAAAATATAGACACCGGCATGGGGTTAGAGAGAATTGCCAGGATAATGCAGGGGAAAAATACAAATTTTGAGATAGATTCGTTCGAGCCTATTATAAAAGCCATATTAGACCTGTCCACCT
>JAGVFL010000013.1 GCA_020057645.1 Candidatus Omnitrophota bacterium | reverse complement strand
TTACCCAGCTCCTTGGCATCGGTAAACACCAGATACTTGACCGCAATTATATCATCGGTATTAATGTCGTCTCCTAATTTATGGGCCCTGCCTTTAATAATCATCTTTATACTAACTTACCTCTTCCGGATGCGCAATCCTGCCTTTTATCGCGCTTGCCGCAGCCACTGCCGGATTCGACAAATATACCTCGCTGTCAGGATGGCCCATCCTGCCCCTGAAATTCCTGTTCGTAGTAGCAATGGCTCTCTCTCCGCTTGCCAATATACCTAAATGCCCTCCGAGGCACGGTCCGCAGCTCGGGGTTGAAAAAACTCCGCCTGCATTTAAAAATATATCAGCCAGGCCTTCTTTTATTGCCTGGGAATAAATCTTTTGAGTCGCGGGAATAATTATCAGCCGCACCCTTGAATTCACTTTCCTGCCTTTTAAGATTCCTGCGGCTATTCTTAAATCTGAAATCCTGCCGTTCGTGCACGAACCGATAACAGACTGGTCTATGCTCACCTTTTTAAATTTACTTACAGGTCCTGAATTACTCGGCAGATGCGGGGCTGAAATCTGCGGTTCAATTTTATTCACGTCATACTCTATAACCTTGCGATATTTCGCGCCTTCATCGCTCTTGTAGAATACACCCTTCACAGCATGCCCCGAACCCGAATGAAGTGAGTGGTTTGGGGTTTTTCCTTCGCTTCTTATATATTTTTTTGTAATAGCGTCGGGTTCAATAATGCCTGATTTCCCTCCGGCTTCGATTGCCATGTTGCACATCGCGAATCTATCGTCCATGGAAAGCGCCTTTATTGTTTCTCCGGTAAATTCCATTGCCATGTACAAAGCGCCGTCAACCCCTATGTCTCCGATAGTGTGCAGGATCAAATCTTTTCCGCCAACCCAGTGTTTTAGTTTCCCATTATATACAAATTTTATGGTCTCAGGGACTTTAAGCCATACGCATCCTGTTATGAAACCTGCTGCCAGATCAGTTGAACCGATGCCGGTTGAAAATGCGCCGAGAGCGCCGTACGTGCAAGTATGAGAATCAGCCCCTATAATCAAGTCTCCCGGCCCTACAAGGCCTATCTCAGGCAAAAGCGCGTGCTCTACGCCGACTCTCCCTACTTCGAAATAGTTTAATATTTTATGCTTCTTAGCAAAATTTTTAAGTATCTTTGCCTGCTCTGCGCTTTTTTTATCTTTCGCGGGCGTAAAGTGATCAGGCACAAGCGCGATCTTGCGCCTGTCAAATACCTTTTTAGCTCCGATTGCCTCAAATTCCTGTATCGCGATGGGCGCGGTAATATCGTTCCCGAGCGCCAGGTCTATTTTTGCGTAAATAAACTCTCCCGGCGCTATTGTTTTCTTATCCGTATGAGCCAGCAATATCTTTTCAGTAATCGTATATGCCATTTTAAACCCTTCCCTACTATATATCCAGCGCTAAAGCGTTTTCCGCGCAATCCGGAAATTTTACGCACTTTATGCACTCTGACCAGATTTTATGCGGCAATTCCGCGTGTTCTATCCTTTTAAAACCAAGCTTTTCAAAAAATAAAGGGACGTAAGTCAAAGCGAAAACCCTTTTTACTTTCAATTTTTTTGCGTCGCTAAGGGCTTCTTTTACAAGCATGACCCCTATGCCTTTTTTCTGTTTAGATTCTTCTACGGCAAGCGATTTAATTTCCGCAAGGTTCTCCCAGGCAACATGAAGAGCGCAGCATCCTAAAATCTTCCCGCCTTCTTCATATACAAAAAAATCCCTGATATTTTCATAGAGCTCATTTAATGACCTGGGCAGCATGCGGTCGGCTTTCGCGTAAAAATTTATAAGCTCCTGCATATCCTTTATGTCATCTATCATGGCTTTTCTTATCATCTACCCCTCGCCAGAAAATCCCGCCTGTAAAAGCGGAAATAAATAGTGCTGGCTCGGGATTCGCTCAAGCGAACCACGCCAGCTGTAAAGCCATGGAGCTTCATAACACCATGCCCTTGGGAACAACAACTATGCCTGATTCAGTAACAGTAAACCTATTCTTATCTTTCTCTAAATCATACCCTATTTCCATTTTCTGCGGCACCTTTACGTATTTATCTATTATTGCCCTTCTGACTTTAGCATGCCTTCCTATATCCACGCCTTCCATGAGTATTGAATCGCTGACCTCTGAAAAGCTATTTATCCTTACATCCGGAGAAAGCACGCTGGATTTTACTCTGCCTCCGCTTATGATACAGCCGTTTGATATGACAGAATTCAGCGCCATGCCTATCCTGTGAATACCTTCCTCAGCCCATACGGTTTTCGCGGGCCCATATTGTTCATGATATGTCCTGAAAGGCCATTCCCTGTCATATATATTAAAAGGAGGCGTAACCTCGATCAAATCCATGCTTGCCTCAAAATACGCGTCTATGCTGCCTACATCCCTCCAATACCTGGGTTCATTTTTTTTCTCCTCCTTAAAATTGTACGCATATACCTTGCCCGAGGAAAGCATTAAAGGAATGATGTTTTTTGCAAAATCATGGCTTGACTTTTCATCCTTAGCGTCTTTTTCCAGGATCTTTTCAAGCATGTCCGTATTGAATATATAAATTCCCATTGAGGCATATACAAATTTACCGCCGATTATCTTTTCTACTTCCTTTTTCGGCTTTTCTATGAGATTTTTTACCCTGTATTCCTTATCAAGTTCGCACACGCCGAATTCGCCGGCTTTTTCTTTCGGCACCTCTATGATACCCATCGTGAGGTCAGCATTATTTTTCTTGTGAAAATCAAGCATCCGGCGATAATCCATTTTATAAATATGGTCGCCTGCCAGTATCAGGACATATTCCGGTTTTTCGTCCTCAATAGCGTATATATTCTGATAAATAGAATCAGCCGTGCCTTTATACCAGTGTTCATCCACCCTCTGCTGAGCGGGTATAGCGTCTACATACTCGCCTAATTCCCCGTTCAAAACATTCCATCCTCTTGAGATATGCCTAGTAAGCGAATAGGATTTATATTGGGTAAGGACGTGCATTTTCCTGAGCCCTGAATTTATGCAGTTTGAAAGAGTAAAATCTATAATCCTGTATATGCCTCCGAAAGGCACAGCGGGCTTAGTCCTGTCCTTAGTAAGCGGATAAAGCCTCTCTCCTTTTCCTCCGGCCATTATAAAAGTCAGCACA
>JAGVFL010000025.1 GCA_020057645.1 Candidatus Omnitrophota bacterium | reverse complement strand
TATTTCTTCCAATTATTACTGTCCCACAGGTTATTATTTTTGGTATAATAGCAAATATAATATTCAAATAAAGGAGGATAAAAAATGAGCTGCCCTATATTAAATTTATTTGCGAAATGTTCATGCCGCACAGGGATGATCTGCCTGTTTTGCGGCCGGCTTACGGTCGCGGTTATAGCGATTGCGTTCGGCGCCCTGATCGCCTGGAAGCCCAAAAAAACCATAGATATACAAATAGCTCTTTACCGGCCTTTTAACTGGAAAATAGAGCCCATATCCATGGAGAAGGAGATAAGGAACACGCGCATCATGGGGATTGTAGTCTTTATCCTTGGTATCCTTTCGCTCGGTTATATTTTGTTAAACTAAAAAATATATGAATATAGGATTATTGCTTATATTTTCCCTGCCTATATATTTCCTGGCATATCGGCTTTACGGCGGTTTCATCTCACGGGTATTTGAGGAAAACGATAAAACCCCAACCCCGGCTATTGCAATGAAAGACGGCGTGGATTACGTCCCCACTAAACTAGGGGTGGCCTTCTCCCACCATTTTGCCTCAATAGCGGGAGCAGGCCCGATTATAGGCCCGACAGTCGCGCTTATATTCGGTTATGCGCCGATATGGTTATGGGTTGTTTTTGGAACCGTATTTATCGGAGCGGTACAGGATTATACCGCTCTTTTCGTCAGCATCCGGGAAAAAGGCCATTCCATTGCAGAGGTAGCTGACCGCACCTTGGGCAGGTTCGGTTTTTTCCTGCTCATCTCATTTACCATCATAATGCTTCTTTACGTCACCTCTGCTTTCTTGTGGCTGACCACCATATCCCTGACGTCGCTGGTGCCCTTGGAATCAATGAAAGTCGCGCCCGGCGAGACCATATTAAAAATACTGACTGATTCTGACGGCATAATCAAGGCCCGCATCGGCGGCATTGCCTCTACCTCGGTAATCATCATGACCTTATGCGCCCCGTTAATCGGATTTCTTCTTTATAAAAAACAGCGCAGCGTCGCGCTGGTCGGACTTTTTGCTTTGATAATCGGCGTGCTTTCCATAATCATGGGCGTTGTTTTTCCTGTGACCCTTAGCCCTAAAATATGGATGATCCTGCTTACCTTTTATGTGATCCTGGCGGCAGGCGTTCCCGTATGGGTGCTTTTGCAGCCGCGGGATTTTACCAATTCTTTTCTACTTTATGTGGGGATTTGTTTTTTGTTTGTCGGAATAATAGCAGGCGGTTTTCTGGGGATAAAACTTCAGGCCCCGGCTTTTAATATCGCCAACGGCACAAATATTCTGGGGCCGATCTGGCCGTTTCTTTTCATCACTGTTGCCTGCGGCGCGATATCCGGATTTCATACGCTGGTTGTCGGCGGAACCATCTCCAAACAGATAACCAGGGAATCTGACGCCAAAAGAATAGGCTACGGCGGGATGATACTGGAATCGCTTTTGGCCGTGCTTGTAATCTTGACAGTGGCGGGCGGGCTGGATTTTGCCACTTACAATAGCATCGTAAATCCTCTGGCAAAAGGCGCGGCAGGTAATCCTATCCTGGCATTTTCATTAGCAATGGGCACGTTACTGAACAAATCCCTCGGCCTTCCTGTAGCCGGCGGAACAGTCTTAGGGATCTTAATGATAGAAGGATTCATAATCACCACGCTGGATACCGCAGTAAGGCTCAACCGCTATTTATTCGAGGAGCTCTGGGCAATTATAATGGTAAAGCCGCCGAAGATATTCAAGTCATACATGTTTAACGCGTCTCTTTCAGCCGGGCTCATGCTGCTTTTATGTTATACCAATACCTTCAAGCAGATCTGGCCGATTTTCGGTTCAGCAAACCAGCTTCTGGCGGCATTAAGCTTGATCGTAGTCTCTGTGTGGCTGGCCAAGCGCAAAAAGGCCAGCTCTTTTACTATTTTGCCTGCCATATTCATGATGGCAACTACCCTTTATTCGCTCTGGCAGATGTTAACCAAACAGTATATGCCCGAACATAATTATCCGTTGGGCATTACCGCTATCCTGCTAATCTTATTATCGGTCGGCGTTATCTTTTTGGCTGTAAATAAATTAAGCAGCCATATTTTTCCAAGGCATAAACTGCCTTCGCGCAAATTATAAAATTTCAGGAGCCGTCATGGGATCCAGCGTAAGTATAGATAAAGAAGAAATCCTGAAGGCGAAGATGGATTCGTTGGGAATAAAAGAAACGGATATAGAGGAGAAATTCGTACGCTCGAGCAAGAAGGGCGGGCAAAAGGTCAATAAGACCTCCTCGTGCGTTTATCTCAAGCATCGGCCTACAGGTATTGCGGTCAAGTGCCAGGAAGAACGATCCCAGGCCTTGAACCGGTTTCTCGCCAGGAGGATCCTCGTCAATAAAATTGAATCGCTCGTTTTGGGCAGAAAGGCCCGGGCGCAGAAGGAAACAGAGAAGATAAGGCGCCAGAAACGAAAGCGTTCCCGCAGGGCCAAAGAAAAGATGCTCAGGTATAAAAAAATTCGTTCCGAAAAGAAAGAACTGCGCAGAATTCCCGCAAATGGGCCTGATACTTGATTAAGTATAAAAATATGATATATTATATGGCAGCAATATATGGGTATAATTATAATAAATAAGACTGTTATAGCAGCTATTATATTGATGGCCGCGTATTCATCCGGCCGCATGTGTATTCTCGCCTTGGCGGAAAAGCCTCCGTACATGTCCCGCATGGAAGAATTTTTATCAGGGAAGGCAAGTGTCAATGAAGCGAATGACGTTGCCGATGAGATTCAAGCCGAGATTCAAAAAAATCCCGCGAACGAAGCTAATTACGCTGCCCTGGCGTTTATTTATGATTACGCGGGTTCGTATGGGAAGGCAGCGGAGGCATTGAGGACAGAGATAAGATGCGCTCCGGAGAAAAGCGAATGGGACATAATATATGGAAATCTCGCGAGGGAATATCTTAATCTTGACAGGGTGGATGAAGCCGGAAAACCCGCGCTTAAATCGCTGAAATTTAACCCCAGAAATATCAATAGCCACATGAGTTTATTGAAATCTTATATTTTAAAAGGCGAATATAAAAAAGCCGCCCTGGAGCTCAAGGTGCTTAGCGCGCTCGATAAGGAAATGGACTTTTATTATGAAATATACACCAGCTGTTTTGATAAAATTAAGAATAAAAATGATATCATAGAGCTCTTCAGGGAATCCGTAAAGGTCAATCCGGATAACCCTTTGTCTCACAGGGCGCTTGGAACGGCTATAAGAGATTTGTCCCATGACGACATGGAGAAGAATTTGTCTATTGTGATGGAGTCTTTTAACAAGGCCCTGGAATTAAATAAGAACTATATCCCTACTTATATCTCCATAGCCAATACCTATCTGTATCTTGGATTTAAGACAAATAATAAGGCATATTTTGAAGATTCTCTCGTATGGATTAATAAAGCGCACAAACTTGACCCGAGGAATCTAAAAGTGGCGTATTCCATGGGAAATATATTTTTAGCCATGGACGAATATGATAAAGGCATAGAAAAGTTTGAATACGTTTTTTATAACGGCGCCAGCGATAAAGATACGATAATGCTCCTGGCCGCGGCTTATAATAATCAGGCGTATTCGTATTATGAGAC
>JAGVFL010000069.1 GCA_020057645.1 Candidatus Omnitrophota bacterium | reverse complement strand
TAAAGTTATAAAAGTTTGAAACGGTCATGACCTTCAGGTTATGAAAGTATTAATCCAGTTCGAAAAGAAACCGCTCCTATTCCAGGATCCGGAATTTATCATATCCTGCGATAATCCTTCTTCGTTTGCCGCTTGTTTCAAAGATATTGAATCCGCGCTCGAGCGAGGATATTATATAGCAGGTTTTTTTTCATATGAAGCCGGATATTGTTTTGAAGAAAGATTGCTGGAGAATAAGACATACAGTTTTCCGCTTATCTATATGGGGGCATACAGAGCCCCGTTACGCGATAAGGTCAGCATCAAAAACCCGTCTTTTCAAAATAGTTTAAAAGGCCTTAGATTAAATATTTCGCAGGATAATTATTTTTCCGATATTAATACTATACGGGATTATATCGCGATAGGAGACGTGTATCAAATTACATATTGCATCAAATTATTGTTTAATTTCAAAGGCGATCCGCTATCTTTTTACGCTGAACTGTTAAGAGAACAGCCTGTCCCTTATCCGGCATACATTGAGACAGATGAGTTCAATATACTTTCTCTTTCACCTGAAATGTTCATCAAGAAAACATCCGGCCATGTAGTTACTAAGCCGATGAAAGGCACGTGGCCTAGAGGTAATAATATGATATCTGATTTGATAGCCCCTTTCTGCTTAAAATATGACAGGAAAAACAGGGCTGAGAACGTGATGATAGCTGACCTTCTCAGAAATGACCTTGGGAGAGTAGGGATGAATATCAGAGCGCCTAAACTTTTCGAAGTGGCTAAATACGCGACGCTTTGCCAGATGACTTCTACTGTAACGGGCCGTGTAGATAAGGCAATATCTCTTTATGGACTATTCGCTTCGCTTTTTCCATCCGGTTCTGTTACAGGGGCCCCGAAGATGCGCGCTATGGAGATTATAAGAAAACTTGAAAAAGAAGAGCGGAAGATCTACACGGGCGCTATCGGATATATCACCCCTGATAAAGATATGTTTTTTGACATTCCTATCCGCACGCTTTTAATCAGCAATGGCTCAGGGGAAATAGGAATAGGAGGCGGCATTGTTTGGGACTCCACTCCGCAGGGAGAATGGGATGAGGGAATGCTTAAGGCAAAATTTCTTACAGACATGTCTTCTTTATAAAGGTTAAGTTGACAAAGTGACATTGTCAGGATGTAAACTTAGAATAGAGAAAATTAAATTTGACAAATCCTCATAACGTGGTAAAATAAAACAAATAGCATAAAAAGATTAGAAAATCTTGAGCCGTAAGGGGAGACAACTAGCCTTTGCGGTTTTTTTATTAAAGGAGGGGTTATCAAAAAAGTGAAGACTTCCAGTAAGGGCAGGAAATGCAAGTACCTGCGCTGTAAACATATCTTGAGTATCTATAATCATGAAGATCTTTGCCACGTGCATAGAGGCCAAATATTACAGGAACATGCTTTTAAGGGTTCTAAATAGCCATGACAGATAAGCCAGCACAATCAACGCAGAGTTTTTATGGACTTGGCATCGCGCCGAAGATCCTGGACATACTTGAGCGCATAAAATTTAAAGTGCCTACGCCGATTCAGCTGAAGGCGATTCCTTTGGCGATTGAAGGCAAGGATGTTATAGGCATTGCTCAGACAGGGACAGGCAAGACGCATTCTTTCGCCATCCCCATGGTGCAGATCCTGGCGCAGAAAAAAGGCATAGGCCTGGTCCTCGCGCCTACCCGCGAGCTGGCCATTCAGATTGATGAAGTTTTTCAAGGTATTGCCCGGCCGTTCGGAATACGGACAGCTTGTCTTATAGGCGGCGCTTCAATGCAGGATCAGGTGCGGGCGCTGCGAAATAAACCCCGCGTGATAATAGCAACCCCGGGCAGGCTTATTGACCACATGACTCAGTGGAACGTAGTGCTTGATGACGCTGTGATGCTGGTGCTTGACGAAGCGGACCGCATGCTTGACATGGGATTTACCCCGCAGGTAGAGAAAATCCTGCGTTTTATGCCGAAAGAAAGACAAACCATGCTTTTCTCCGCGACTATCCCGAAGGAAATCATGCAGATGGCTGCCAAACACATGAAACTTCCTGTCAATGTAGAGATTGCGCCTTCCGGCACTGCTGCCGAGAGAGTTACCCATGAATTATTTGTTGTTAAGAAAGATTTTAAACTGCAGCTTCTCGGTAAAATCCTCGCGCAGTACCACGGGCCTATTCTTTTATTTTCCCGCACAAAGCATAACGCGAGAAAGATCACGCGCTCTATCAGGGAGATGAGGCATAGCGCCGCGGAAATACATTCTGACCGTTCTTTGAGCCAGCGCCGCGAAGCGCTCAGCGGATTTAAATCCGGTAAATACAAGGTGCTCGTGGCTACTGATATCGCTTCCCGCGGGATTGACGTGACCGGTATCGAGCTGGTTCTCAATTACGACCTTCCTGACGACACTGAAAACTACGTGCACCGCATCGGCCGCACAGGCCGCGCAGGCAATAAAGGCCACGCGATTTCTTTTGCCACGCCCGATCAAAAGGGCAATGTCCGCGATATAGAAAAACTCATGAGGGCGCCGCTGCCTATTTCAAAGCATCCTGATATTTTCCAGGAGCAATTTACCCAATCTTCTCATCACCCTCCCCGCCACTCTTATCATCAATCCTCAGACAGGCGCCCAAAAAATAATTACGGCCAGAAACGCCATACGCAGCACAAATCCAAGTTTTACCGCTAATAAGAAAGGGCGATGTTTAATGTTGGACACTTCCAGAAAAAGATACAGGATTAGAATTATTGCGCCTGCTTACCCTGCGTTCAATATCTATTCATATGTTGCTGCCAAGACTACTGCCCTGGGCCCGGTGTGCGTGGCTACCAGCGTAAACGAAATGGAAAGATGGGACGTAGAAGTCATAGACGAGAATAATCTCCGCAGGTATGGCCCCTGTTTAATTTCAGGAGGGGCTGATCATGAATTTTTACAAAACCAAAGGCCTTGCGATGTAGCAGGTTTTTATGGCGGTCTCACGAGTACAATCCCCCGGCTTTATGAAGTAGCGCGTTTTTATAAAGATAAAGGCGTTGTGACCGTAGCCGGGGGGCAGCATTTTTGCAAAGAGAACATCAAAGAAGCCTTATCTTCAGGCGTAGATTATGTGGTTATCGGAGAAGGAGAAGAGGCCATAAAAGAACTTCTCCGGGCGCTGGAAGGAAAACTGGATATCAGCGAGGTAAAAGGTATTGCCTATCTAAGCGGCGATAAAATAGTTTTTACTGCGGGCCGCGAACCTTTAAAGGATTTTGACAGCCTGCCTTTGCCGGATTTTTCCCTGGTGCGTTACGCTAAAATAGAACTCTATTCGGTTGAAAGGATACGCTCGTGCGGGATGGACTGCGAATTCTGCACGGTGAAAGGAAAGCCCAGGAG
>JAGVFL010000037.1 GCA_020057645.1 Candidatus Omnitrophota bacterium | reverse complement strand
TGTGACAATGTCACAATGTCAACTTGGCGCATATAAATATGAAATTAAAAACAGTTGATTATAAGAGAGATATATTTTACCTGATGAATAAATATCCCGGCATTGTTTCCAAGGTAGAGACAGAGATGCTTTTAGAATATCTATTTAATTGCGCGAAGCTGGATTTATATATCAGGGATTTTGCTGTAAACGAGACCATAGAGGAATTGTACGATTCTCTGGTTGAACGCCGTCTCAGCGGAGAGCCCGGCCAATACATCACGGGCCGCGCGGAATTTATGGGCCTCGATTTTATTGTCACAAAAGACACGCTTATCCCCCGCCCTGAAACAGAGATATTGGTTAACGAGATAATAAATTTACCCAGCGGCAAGAAGCGCAGGATATTAGATTTATGCACAGGCAGCGGAAATATTGCCATAAGTTTAGCTAAATTAATGCCGCAGGCTGAAATAACAGCCACTGACGTATCCGAGGCTGCTTTGAAGATAGCGGAGAAGAACGCGGCGCGGCATAACGCGAGAGAGAGAATAAAATTTTATAAAGGAAATGTTTTTAACGCTTTAGTATTTGATAAAAATCCTAAATTTGATATAATAGTCTGCAATCCGCCTTATATAAAGGAAGGAGATTTCCCGTATTTACAGAAGGAAGTAAGACAAGAGCCGGAGATTGCTTTGAACGGCGGAAAAGATGGGTTGGGATTTTACAGGGTCATAGCGAAAGAAGCGCATAGGTATTTGGAAAGATGCGGCAGCGTTTTATTGGAGATGGGTTTTGGCCAGAGACAGGCTATAGAAGACGTTTTTTCCTCATATAATATATTTGAGACATATAGGGTAATTAAGGATTTTTCAGGCATAGAAAGGGCAATATGGATAAATTTATCGTAGAAGGCGGGGTGAGATTAAAAGGCACGGTAGAGATAAGCGGCGCAAAAAACGCGGCGCTTCCCATACTTGCAGCTACCCTCCTGACAGACGAAAAGTGCGTTATAAAAAATGTCCCGCCTTTGCGGGATGTTTACACGATGCTCAGGATACTAAGGAATATGGGTGTCAGGGCTGACATGGAAGACGGGATCGTTGTTATTCATCCGAACGGATACAATAAGTACGTCGCGCCGTATAAACTCGTCAGCACAATGAGGGCTTCTGTTTGCGTGCTCGGCCCAGTGCTTGCAAAATTGAAGCACGCGGAGGTATCAATGCCCGGAGGATGCGTAATAGGGCCGAGGCCGATTGACCTGCACCTAAAAGGGCTTAAAGCCCTGGGCGCTGATATAAAAGTGGAGCACGGGTACATAATCGCAGACGCGAAAAATCTTACGGGCGGCCGCGTTTATCTCGGAGGCAAATTCGGGTCCAGCGTGCTTGCTACTGCTAACGTCATGATGGCTGCCACGCTTGCGAAGGGAAAGACCGTCATTGAAAACGCGGCATGCGAACCGGAGGTTTGCGACCTGGCGGATTTTCTTGTTCAGATGGGGGCAAAAATAAAAGGCCAGAAGACGCCGATATTGGAAATAGAAGGCGTAAAAGCCCTTCACGGAGCGGAATATTCAATAATAAACGACAGGATAGAAGCGGGCACTTTTATGATAGCTTCCGCAATTACCGGCGGGGACGTGTTGATAAAAGGAGCTAACATAGAACATCTCGGAGCCATTATAGATAAATTAAAAGACGTGGGCGTAAAGATTACGAATACGAAAGACGGCCTACGCGTAGTGAAGACAGGTTTCATAAGGCCCGTTGACGTTACTACGCTGCCTTACCCGGGCTTCCCTACGGATATGCAGGCTCAGATGACCGCGCTCATGTGCATGACCAAAGGCATAAGCGTAATAACGGAGAAGATATACCCTGAGAGATTCATGCATATAAGCGAACTCGCGAGGATGGGCGCGCAAATAATACTGGAAGGATCAAGCGCGATAGTCAAAGGCGTGCCGAAGCTGAGCGCGGCGCCGGTAATGGCTTCTGATTTAAGAGCAAGCGCGGGCCTGGTTCTGGCAGGGCTTGTCGCAAAAGGCAAAACAGAGATATCCAGGATATATCACCTTGACAGGGGTTATCATAATATAGAGGAGAAATTAGAAAGATTAGGCGTGAAGATAAAAAGGGAGAAAGAAGACTAGTTTTTATGTTTGTCATTGCGAGGAGCGTAAGCGACGAAGCAATCTAAAAGAGAGATTGCTTCGCCCCTTCGGAGCTCGCAATGACATTAATTTAAAAGGGAGGATGCATGGCAGTTAGAATCAGATTAAAAAGATTGGGGACGAAAAAGAAACCTCATCGCAGGATTGTCGTATGCGACATAAGGCGCGCGAGAGACGGAAAAACAATAGAGGAGTTAGGCTATTATGATCCATCCAGGAAGCCAACCTTTATAAGCATAGATAAAGAAAGGGCCAAATTCTGGCTATCAAAAGGCGCTACGCCTACTGAGATAGTGAAGAGCCTTTTCAAAAAACAGGGCGTGATTTAACTATAAAATGCGAATAGATGTCCTGACAATATTCCCGAAGATGTTTGATGCTGTTCTGGGAGAGTCTATTATAAAAAGGGCCAAAGAAAAGAAAGTCGTTGAAATAAATATAATAGATTTGAGGCTTTTTTCAAAAGACAAGCATAGAAAAGTGGACGACAAACCTTTTGGCGGAGGCCCGGGCATGTTGATGAACGCCGAGCCGTTTTTTGAAGCAGTAAATTATATAAGGAAAAAAACAAAAGATCTCAGGCTCAAGACAAGGACATTGCTCCTGGGTCCCAAAGGCAGGAGATTTGATCAGGCGCTCGCTCTAAAGCTGTCAAGATACGAGCACGTGGTGCTGTTGTGCGGCCATTATGAAGGCATAGACGAAAGGGTGGCAAAACATCTGGCTGACGAAGAGATATCTATAGGAGATTTTGTTTTGACCGGAGGTGAATTGCCGGCCATGGTGATAATTGACGGCGTTGTAAGGCTTTTGCCGGGCGCGCTCGGAGACGAAAATTCCTGCAAAGACGAGTCGTTTTCAGAAGATCTTTTGGAATGCCCGCATTACACAAGGCCGGCTGATTACAACGGCATGAAGGTCCCGGACGTGCTTTTGTCCGGGGATCATGAAAAAATAGAAGAATGGAGAAAGAAAGAGGCGGTAAGAATAACAAAAAAGAAAAGGCCGGATTTGTTAAAATAAAAAGTCAAAAGTAAAAAGGCAAAACCAAAATTTAAAAGTTAAAACTAAGAAACGGAAAGTAAATTTTGAATTTTTAATTGTAGTTTTGACTTTTTCGTTTTTACTTTTGAGTTTTCAAAGTTAGGGGGGCTTATGGACATAATCAGAGAGCTGGAAAAAGATTTTATGAAAAAAGAAATCACTGATTTCAAGGTAGGAGATACCGTAAAGGTGGCGGTCAGGATAAAAGAAGGCGACAAAACCAGGTCCCAGGTTTTCGAAGGCATTGTTATTGCCAGAAAAGGGTCAGGGTTAAAAGAGACTTTTGCGGTCAGGCGCATATCTTTCGGAGAAGGCGTTGAGAGAGTGTTTCAGCTGCATTCTCCGCACATAGACTCGATAAAAGTCGTTAAAAAAGGCAAGGTTAAAAGAGCGAGATTGTATTATCTGAGGAAAAGAATTGGCAAACACACGAGTGTCGAGGAAGAAAGAGAAGCCGCTAAAGGCCAGGCGAATGTTGTCTTGGGAACGGAAGGCGTTTCTTAAAGGATCTTCTATAATAATAGGGGTCGATGAAGCAGGCAGGGGCCCTCTGGCAGGCCCGGTGGTCGCGGGGGCCGTAATTCTAGGCCGCTCTCCTCTAAAAAGATTCAGGATATCGGAATACAAAGAAACCATAGATGATTCAAAAAAACTTAGGCCTGCTCAAAGAGAAAAGGCGTTCAAAGAAATATCGACAAAGGCTGTTTTCGGCATAGGCATCAAAGACAGTAAATACATAGATAAAGAGAATATACACATGGCGACGCTTGCGGCAATGAAGCAGGCAGTTAAAAAACTGATATGCGAATTTTGCCGCATTAGCGATAAAAAAGAAAGGGACATCAGAAAAGATGTCTGCGTTCTGGTAGACGGAATTTTCGGCGGGTTTCTCCCATACAAAACAATTCCGATTATAAAAGGTGATTCCAAAAGCCTTTCCATAGCAGCTGCGTCTATAGCGGCTAAGGTAACGCGCGACGCAATCATGGTCCGGTACGATAAAAAATATCCTCTTTACGGTTTTTCAAGGCACAAAGGATACGGCACGAAATTTCATTTGGAGGCCATTGAGCGATACGGGCCTTGTTTGATACACAGAAAAACATTTGCGCCGCTGAAGACTCGCGTCATTGCGAGCGAATGAAATGAGCGAAGCAATCTCATAAAGATTGCTTCGGACTTCGTCCTCGCAATGACATTTATGAGAAAATGACATTTGCGAGAATTAATTTAGGCAAAAAAGGCGAAGGACTAGCTGTTTCTTATCTGAAGAAGCAGGATTATAAAATAATAGAAAGAAATTACAGGACAAAGCTCGGAGAAATAGATATAATAGCGGATTGTAAAGGCTGCACTTGTTTCGTAGAGGTCAGGGCTAAAAACTCGCCCGCGTTCGGTTTACCCGAAGAGACGATTTTGAAAAAGAAACAGCGGCAAATTTCAAAAGCAGCCTTAGCGTATATAAAGAAATTTAAACTGGAAGATAAAAGCTGCAGGTTTGACGTGGTTTGCATAGAGGGCGTTGATAGTCTCCGGCCGCAAGTAAGGCTGATAAAGAACGCGTTTGATCTGGATAATACGTGGAGATAAAAATGAAGAGTATTCCAAGCGATCTCGAAATAGCCCAGGCCGCGAAACTTAAACCTATTGTTGAGATCGCAAAAAAGATAGGCATAAAAGAGGGCGAG
>JAGVFL010000130.1 GCA_020057645.1 Candidatus Omnitrophota bacterium | reverse complement strand
CTTGAGGAACGGCTCTATCTTTTTATAAATATCCTCCATTACCGCCTCTACCTTCGGCAATAAAAGGTTTGTAATTTCGCTTTTCCCTACAAGCCCATATTTTATTTTCATCTCTTCCGCTTCGTCAAACATGATTTTCAGGTTGTCCTGCAGGATCTGAGTGAGGTCATCTCCGCCGAACGGAAAAGTAAAAGAGTCAAGGATCTTTCCGTCTATAAAAATAGACGCCTCAGTGGTCTCTTTCCCCACGTCTATGAGCACTGCCCCGTTCACGAGTTCCTCATCTTTAAAAACAGCCAGAGACGTGCCCGCGCCCGAAACTATCAACTCGTCCGCTTCGTAGCCGGCCAGGTTGACAGCCTTCGTAATATTCTGCAAAACCGTAACAAGGGATGTGATGATGTTAAGGTCCACGTCAAGTTTTGAGCCGAATAGTCCGTGCGGGTCGTTGATCTCCATCTTGTCGTCTATAAAAAATCTCACCGGCACCAGGTGCACTGACTGTCTATCCAAAGACATGGCAATGACTTTGGCGGATTCTATGCACCTTTTTACGTCTTCCTTTGTAATTTCGCTGGGCCTATCGGAGATATACACGGAGCCGCGGCTCTGAAACGTCCTTATGTGCACGCCTGAAACATTGGTTATGACCTTTCTCACCTTGACCTTGGCCATTTCTTCCGCTTTCATGACGCTCGCCTCTATCGCATCTGACAATAACCCAAGATTCGAGACAACGCTTTTTGAAAAACCCATGGTAGGAGCCTGGCCGAATCCAAGTATATCCTGGTCAGAATTTGCAATCACTGCGCGTATATTGGAAGCGCCTATGTCTAAACCGCAGATTATTTCTGAACGCATAAAACCTCCACAACCGCGTAGGAGGCCTACGGCCACCTACGCGGTTTATTATCTTGGCCCTACTATCGGATCCTCGAAACGCAGATCAATATATTTTACCCTTCCTATGTCCCGGCCCAGCTGCTCCAGCACCGTAGAGAGCACGTCCAGCCTTTTATTGAATTCGCCGTCGCCTATTTTTATCTCGACTTTTTCCGCATCGCTTGCATTAAGAAAAAAAGATACGTTCCTGCTGTCTGCCATATCTATTGTTTTTATTTTGAATCTTGAAAGTTTTTTATTCACTGACAGCGCGTATATAAGGAACAAAGCCTTATCTATCTTTTCTTTCTGGATAGACCCTCCCTTGTAAGGATTGACCCTGATCCCGGAAATGAGAGGTATATCTTCCCCGCCATCTTTTGCATCGGTCAGAAAAACACCGTCCTTGTCTATAAAATACATCCTGTCGGCATAAACCTGGGCCACGGGCAGTCTTTTTCTCGCCTGAACAATCAATTTGTTCGGCAATGCGCGCCTAACAACAATGTCTCTTAATTCAGGGTGTTTAAGTTCTATCCTATCTTTAAAATCCTTGAGATTCACCAGAAATACGTTGGCGCCTAAAACATCTTTGTCTTCAATGTCGCTGAAATTTACCCTGCGCAATACGTTCTTCTCGTCATAAAACCTGACATCCAGGCCTTTTACGCTGAAACAATCTGAATCCACGAACGCATATTGAAACGCCACGACGCCTGTGCCGATACCCGCCACAAGAAGCGTCCAAAGAATAAATTTAATAACGCCTTTAAAATTACGCTTCGCCCCGGGCTGGGCCTCTTTCTTTTTTTTGTGCGGATGAACTTTCTGTTTTTTTATTTTTACCATTATTGCGCGAAGCTCCGCTTCGCTACTCCGACAATGCGGAGTTTAATATTTTAAGACAAAGGTCTTCAAAACCTATCCCCGCGGCCTTTGCCGACTTTGGCAGAAGACTTGTCTCTGTGAGGCCTGGTATCATATTCAGTTCCAATACCACAGGGCCTATCTTTTTATTCAATATAATATCCACGCGCGAAAACGACCTCGCTGAAAGAACCTTGTGAGTCCTCAGGCCTACTTCCTGGCACATCTTATACGTCTGCTCATCTATTTCAGCAGGCACAATATATTCAGTCAGGCCCTTTTCATATTTCGCCGTAAAATCAAAAAATTTTCTTTTCGGCACGATCTCCACGATAGGCAAGGCCCTGTCTTCTATCATGCCTACGGTTATTTCCCTGCCGGAAATATATTCTTCTATAATCAATTTATCGTCGTATCTAAATGCGTCTTCAATCGCGGCTCTCAGGTCTTTTTCGTTATCCGCTATGTTCAGGCCTATGCTGGAACCTCCGTTGGAAGGCTTGATGACAAGGCTTGGGCCGAGCAATTTAAAATACGCTTTTATATCCAGGTCTTTATTAAAACTGCCCCTGGCCAGAATTTCATGCCCGGCAATCGGCACGTTGTTCGACTTCAATACCTCTTTTGCCGTAATTTTATTCATCGCGACTTTAGAGGCGCCGGACGAGCTGCCTGTATAAGGCATGCTCATTCCCTCAAGAAGCTCCTGCACTGTGCCGTCTTCCCCGAATTCTCCGTGAAGGGCAAGGAACGCCACGTCTATTTTCAGCAAAGCAAGCTTTGCAGCTACGGATTCTTTATAACCGTTTGTATTAGGTCCTGGCATAAGTTCTACAGGAACGTAATCTATTTGTTTTGCCTCAAGCGCTTTGCATACTGCCTTGCCTGATTTTATGGAAATCTCTCTTTCGGAAGAAGGCCCGCCCATCAATACGCCTACTCGTTTTGTTTTCATAGTATCTTTAATTCCAGTTCCAGGCCTATTCCGAACTTCTGCTTGACGCTGGTTTTCGCTAAATCTATCAGGCCAAACACGTCTTTCGCAGATGCCTTGCCCAGATTCACTATGACATTCGCGTGAACTTCGGAAATCCCGGCATCGCCTATCCTTTTGCCTTTTAAGCCGCAGGATTCTATAAGCATGCCCGCTGATTTACCCGGCTCCGGATTTTTAAATACGCTGCCTGCGTTCGGAAAACTTATTTTAGTAAGCCACTCCCGTTTTCTATTAAACGCTTTTATTTTATCCTGAATGTTTTCTTTTCTATTTTTTTCCAGCTTAAACCCGGCGCCTAAAATAATCTTACCGTCCAGGCCTGAATAGCGATACTTGAAATCTATGTCTTTTCTATTTAAAGTCTTTATTTCCCTGCTTTTTAAATCCAGGACTTCTACGTCTAAAAGTATATCTTTTATCTCTTCAAATTTAGCGGGGGCTTCCGGATTTCTGGCGCCCGCGTTCATGAAAATCGCGCCGCCGACATTGCCCGGGATCCCGGTTAAAAATTCGCAGCCTCCGAAGCCTGCATCAAAAGCGTATTTTACCAGCTTTGCCGCGCTGAGCCCCGCGCCTGTCTTTATTGTTTCTTCGCCCTCTTTTTGTATTTTTTCAAAACCTTTGGCTATGCAAATTATTACGCCGTCAAATCCCTCATCTTTAACCAAGAGGTTCGTGCCATTTCCTATTACGCTGAACTTTTTATTTTCAGCCGAGACAAAATCAATTGCTTCTAAAATGCCTTTTGGGCCTTCAGGTTCAACCCAGCAATACGCGGGCCCCCCGATCCTAAAACTTGTATGCCGGGATAATGGTTCATTGTATCTTAATCTTAGCATTGATATCTTTCAGTGCCTTAACAATCTTGGAAGACAATTCACCTATATCGCCTGCTCCTAATAAAAACACCGCGTCGCCCGGCTTCACCACATCTATTAAATGTTTTATTATATCATCTTTTGAAATAAAATGCGCGTCTTTATGGCCGTAGCTTTTGGCGCTTTCGCATATGTCGCTGCCGCTCACTCCTTCGATTGGTTTCTCATCCGCGGAATATATGTCAGTCACTACCAGGTGATCCGCTATGTCAAAGCATTTGCCGAACTGGTCTTTCAAATCCCTGGTCCTGGTGAACCTATGAGGCTGGAACACGGCTACTATGCGCCTGCCGGAACTTTCCATTGCCTTAAGCGTAGCCCTTATTTCTGTCGGATGGTGCGCGTAATCGTCTATAATAACAATGTCTGAATCCAGATGCGTTATTCTGAAACGCCTATCAGCGCCTTTAAATTCTCTGATTACGCTTTTTATCTTGTCGAAACTCACCCCCAGCTCCATTGCCACGCCCATTGCAGCCAAGCTGTTTATTACGTTGTGCAGGCCCAGTATTGAAAGCCTTATTCTGCCAAGATCAGCGCCTTTGTATCTCACGTCAAATTCTGAGCCGTCAAGGCCCAAGAGCGCGATGTTCTGGGCTCTTATATCAGCGTCTTCTGAAATGCCGTATTTCATAATCCTTTTTTTGGATTCTTTCGCTATATTTCTAAGATTTTCATCTTCGGCGCATATAAAAGCGCATCCTTCGTCCTTTGTATTCTCTATGAATGCCCTATACGCATTTATGACATTCTCCATCGTGCCGTAATAGTCCATGTGCTCTCTGTCTATATTGGTGCTGATGCTGTATAACGGATTTAATAAAATGAAAGTCCCGTCTGATTCGTCCGCCTCAGTAACCATGATATCGCTCTGGCCCCACTTTGCGTTTCCGCCCAGGAAATGTACGTCAGCTCCTATGAACACAGTGGGATCAAGGCCGGCTTCGATTAATAAAAGAGATACGAGCGACGTAGTGGTTGTTTTTCCGTGCGCGCCTGAAACAGCTATAGCCTTTTTATCCCGCATCAGCATGGCGAGGGCCTGCATGCGTTTCAATACGGTAAGATTTTTTGCTTTAGCGGCCTCGAGTTCAGGATTTTTTTCAGTAATACACGAAGAATACACGACTATATCAGCGCCGTCTATATTTTCCGGCTGATGGCCTATTTTAATGGTCAAGCCCATCTTCTCGAGCCTTTCGGTGACCTTTGATTTCCTTAAATCAGAACCCTGTACGGAATAACCATGACAATGAAATACTTCCGCGAGACCGCTCATGCCTATGCCGCCTATTCCTATAAAATGCACAGTCTTTTCGTTCGTCATTTGTAAAGCTCCTTTATCAAGATTTCGCACGCTTCCGGTTTATCAACGTCTTTTGCCCTGGCTGACATAATGCCTAAAACATTTCTATCCATTAATTTTAATATGGCGTCCCGCATGCCGCAAGAAGTTAAATTTTTCTCTTCCAATAATATCCCTGACCCTATTTTTTCAAGAACCGCCGCGTTCAGTTTCTGATGGCCTCCGGCATACGGGTAAGGGACTAATATTGCCGGTATTCCAAGCGCCAATAGTTCAGAAACCGTCATGGCGCCTGCCCTGGAGATTACAAAATCGCATTCATTATAAAGCCTTGCCATATGTTCTGTAAAGGAAAATACCCTGTTTTTAATTCCTATTTTTCCG
>JAGVFL010000128.1 GCA_020057645.1 Candidatus Omnitrophota bacterium | reverse complement strand
GGTTTAATTCGCACAGCAATTTACGTTCACTTTGTTCCGTAAATTGCGTGCTCATTAAAAATGAGAAGAAGAAGAGCTGAAAAAAGAGATGTACTACCTGATCCTAAATATAGCAATAAGCTTGTTACAAAGTTTGTTAACATGATTATGGAAAAAGGGAAAAAGTCTACCGCGGAGCGCATTGTATATGGCGCCATGGATATAGCTTCTGAAAAAACAGGAAATAAAAATTCTATAGAGGTTTTGCAGAAGGCATTTGATAATGCCAGGCCTCTTTTGGAAGTAAAACCCAGAAGGGTCGGCGGAGCTACGTACCAGATTCCCATAGAGGTAAAGAGCGACAGGGGCGTGTCTATTGCCATGCGCTGGATAAGGGATTTTGCGCGCCAGAAAAAAGGCAGGCCAATGTATGAGAAACTTGCGGAAGAGCTAATGGAAGCGTATAAAGGCCAGGGCTCTGCCATGAAAAAGCGGGAAGACATGCACAAGATGGCGGAAGCTAACAAGGCGTTTGCGCATTATAGATGGTAAAATATGGTGACAGAAACCCAAAAGTCAGCAGATAAAAATTTTATGATAAGAGAAATCCCTTTAGAAAAACTGAGGAATATAGGAATCATAGCTCACATAGACGCCGGTAAAACAACTACCACGGAGAGGATGCTTTTCTATACGGGCCGCGTGTATAAGATGGGCAATGTGGACGAGGGGACTGCTACGATGGACTGGATGGAGCAGGAGCAGGAAAGAGGCATTACCATTATGGCGGCAGCTACTACGTGCGGCTGGAAAGACTGCAAAATAAATATCATAGATACCCCGGGCCACGTAGATTTTACAGCAGAGGTTGAGAGGTCTTTAAAGGTCCTGGACGGAGCAGTCGTCGTATTTTGCGGCGTAGGCGGGGTGCAGCCCCAGTCTGAGACAGTGTGGCGCCAGGCGGACAGCTACATGGTTCCCAGGATAGCTTTTATAAATAAGATGGACCGCACAGGCGCTGATTTTCTTAAGGTTTTTCACGACATTACAGAAAAATTAGGGGCAAACGCATTTCCCATGCAGCTTCCGATAGGGCATGAGGATGATTTTAGAGGCGTGATTGATCTGATAAATATGAAGGCCTATATATTTGAAGAAGAAAAGAAACTGGATAATTTCAGAGAAGCCGCGATACCTGAAAACATGCTGCAGGAAGCGGAAAAATTCAGGCACGGCCTGATTGAAAAACTCGCAGAACATGACGAATTATTGATGAATAAATATGTCCATAACCAAAAGGTATCCATAGAGGAAATAAAGGCTGCATTGAGAAAGGCAGTTATAAAATACATGTTTGTGCCTGTATTGTGCGGGGCATCTTTTAAGAATAAAGGCGTTCAAATGCTGCTGGATGCGGTGTGCGACTATCTTCCTTCTCCTTTGGATCTTCTGCCTGTAAAAGGCGTGGACCCTCATTCAGATGAGGAGGTATCCAGGAAGACAGACGATGACGAGCCTTTCTGCGGATTATGTTTCAAGATAGTATCAGACCCTTATGTGGGAAGATTGACATATGTGCGCATATATTCAGGAACGATTAAGACAAGTTCTTATGTATATAATTCTAGCAAGGACGTAAAAGAAAGGCTTGCCAAGATAGTGCGCATGCACGCGAATAAACAGGAGATAGCGGAAGAAGCAGGCGCAGGCGATATTGTAGGCATCGTAGGTTTGAAAAATTCGAAAACAGGAGATACGCTTTGCGCGGAAGATTATCCTATCATTCTTGAAAAGATACATTTTCCGGAACCGGTTGTTTCAATGGCAATAGAGCCTGCCACTAAAATGGACCAGGATAAGCTTGGCATGGCTTTGAATAAATTGCAGGAGGAGGACCCTACTTTCAAGGTTAAATATAATGCGGAGACAGGGCAGACAATAATATCCGGAATGGGAGAATTGCACCTGGAGATTATTATAGATAGGATGTTAAGAGAATTTAAAGTGACAGCGAAAACAGGAGCTCCGCAGGTTGCTTATAAAGAGATGCCCAGTAAAGAAGTACGCTCAGTAGGTAAATTCATACAGCAGACAGGCGGCCATGGTCAATACGGCCATGTGGTAATTATTATAAAACCCGGAGAGCAGGATTCAGGCGTAGAGTTCAAAAATAAGATTGTAGGCGGCGCAATACCAAAAGAGTACATATCTGCCGTAGAGGCCGGGATAGAAATGGCTGCAAAGACAGGCGTCCTGGCGGGTTATCCCGTGATAGACGCTAGCGTTACGCTTATTGACGGATCTTATCACGAAGTTGATTCCAGCGAGCTGGCTTTTAAAATGGCAGCTTCAATAGCTCTTGGCGACGGATTGAGAAAAGCCAGCTGTAAATTGATGGAGCCGATAATGAATCTCGAAGCAATATTCCCGGAAAATTACACCGGAGATGTCATAGGCGACCTGAATTCCAGAAGGTGCAGGATCAGAGAAATTACGCAGAAGGGCAAGACAAAGATTGTAAGAGGCGACGTCCCGCTCGCAGAGATGTTTGGCTACGCAACCAGCATAAGAAGCTTGACACAGGGTAGGGCTTCGTATACAATGGAGCCTTCTCATTATTCGGAAGTACCTGGAAATATAGCAGAAAAGATAATCGGAAAATGATTGCTGTAGGGGACGGTTTTAAACCGTCCCCTACAATTATGGAGGATAATTACAATGGCAAAGGAAAAATTTGAACGCAAAAAACCGCACGTAAATATCGGTACCATAGGGCACGTTGATCACGGCAAAACCACG
>JAGVFL010000175.1 GCA_020057645.1 Candidatus Omnitrophota bacterium | reverse complement strand
GTGTTTTTTCTCAGCATCTTCGCTATCTCTTCCTGCGTTGTCCTCGCGTCTTTCTCCAAAATTTCCAATATCTCTTTCATGTTCCCCTCCGGTTTATTCTACTATCGCCAACGCTTCTCCTACCTTAACAGTATCGCCCTCTTGCGCCACTATCTTTTTTAAAACGCCTGAGAATTTGCAAGGCACGTTGAACGCTGCCTTATCTGTGGCCATTTCAACTATCTCGTCGCCTTCTTTGATGCTATCCCCTTCTTTAAAATGCCAGAAAGAAACAACCGCCTCGTTAACCCCTTCTGCCAGTTCAGGTAATTTTAACTCTGCCATATCCCCTCCGTATACGAACTCCTGACAAATGGGCCGCAATAATATTTTTTAAACCCTGCCTCTTTTGCCCATTCTGAAAATTTATCAAACTCCGCTGGTTCTAAAAACTCTTCCGCGTCCAGGCAGCCGGCATCCGGTTTTAAATATTGCCCTATGGTGATGATGTCGCAATCTGCTTTCCTGAGATCATTCATCACGCTGCGGATTTCTTCTCTAAACTCTCCCAGGCCTGCCATAATCCCGCTTTTTGTAGTTATGTCTCTATCCAACTCTTTAGCGTATCTGAGCACCTCCAAAGAACGATTGTAATCTGCCTCAGGCCTCACTTTACCATAAAGCCTTGGCACGGTTTCTAAATTATGCGAAAAAACATCGGGCCTTGCGGATACAACCTTTTTAATAGAGCGCTTATCCCCAAGAAAATCAGGGACAAGCGTTTCTATTTTTAAGCCCTTTCCGATACTCTTTAATATATCTACGCAATCTGCAAAGTGGCTTGCGCCTTTGTCAGCCAGGTCATCCCTTGTAACAGAGGTAATTACTACGTTTTCAATACCCAGCTTTTCAACTGCTTCTTTGATTTTCAGGAGCTCTTCTTTATCAGGAGCTTTTAATTCTAATCTGTTTTTTTCTACGGCGCAGAACCTGCAAGAGCGGGTGCAGATTTTGCCGAGTATTAAAAATGTGCACCTTTTAACTGAAAAACAACCGTGTATGTTAGGGCAGCGGGCGGCCTGACATACCGTATTAAGCCCAAGCTTGGAAATAAGCTCTCTTGTGCGGGTAAATCCTTCGTTATCCCTTACAGACTGCCTCAGCCAGTAAGGGAACCTCTTCGAACGACTCCCTGAGCTTACGTTTTGCGTCTTCAATATCTAATCTCTCCTTCACTAAATATTCCAGCGAAGTGATTTTAACCCCTTGAATGCCGCAGGGTTTTATAAACGAGAAGGGCCTTAAATCCATTTTTATGTTTATTGCCATACCATGATATGTGACCCATTTTTTCACGCCTACGCCTATCGAGCCGATTTTCGCGCCTTTAACCCAGATCCCCCTCGCGCCGGGTATCGTCCCGGCTTCTACTCCGTATTTACTTAAAAAATTTACTCCTACCTCCTCTAAAAATCTTAAAAAACCGTGAATGTCCCTTGCTTCGTTTTCTAATCTGAAAATCGGATAGGCGACCAATTGGCCGGGGCCGTGATAAGTGATATCCCCGCCCCTATCAACATCTAAAACTTCTATGCCCAGGCCGGCTAAAAATTCTCCGGTCATGAATAAATGTCCCCGCGAGCCTCTTCTCCCTATTGTTATAACGCTTCTATGTTCTGTTACAATCAGCGTATTTTCAAAGGCCCCATCAGCTACCTTGCTTCTAACCTCGCACTGTACCTTATATGCCTCTTTATAATCGCTTAATCCTAAATCAATATATTGCATCTCAAATAAGGTTACACTATGACAATGTCAGAGTGTAACCTTAGTTAGGCACGGGTTTGGCCGGAACCAAGGATCGCGTATTTATAAGCGCACAGCTCTTCCAAGGCCATCGGGCCCCGGCAGTGAATCTTGTCCGTGCTTATCCCTATCTCAGCCCCCATGCCGAACTGGTATCCGTCCGTAAACCTTGTGGACGCGTTATGGTAAACGCACGCGGAATCCACCTCTTTTAAAAATTTATCCGCAGTCAACTTATTTTTAGTGACAATCGCGTCTGAATGCCCGGAACCGTATTTATTTATGTGGCTGATTGCCTCACTAGCGCTCTTTACCACCTTGATTGTCAAAATCAAATCCAGATATTCTTCGTACCAGTCTTTTTCAGCAGCTTTTTTTATACCCTTTAGGATCTTCAACGTCTCGGAGCAGCCTCTGAGCTCCACGCCTTTGTCATCCAAAACCCCGGCTGCCTGGGGCAGAAATTTACGCGCTATGTCTTCATGGACCAGCATCTTTTCTATGGCGTTGCAAACCCCGGGACGCTGGACTTTCGCGTTGAGCATGATGTCCATTGCCATTTTAAAATCAGCGTCTTTATCAACGTATAAATGGCAGACGCCTTTATAATGCTTTATAACCGGAATCGATGAATTTTCCGCAACGTATCTTATAAGGCCTTCTCCGCCTCTGGGAATAACAACATCTATCAGGTTATCCTGTTTTAATAAAATCTCTATTGCCTGCCTGTCAGCCGTGTCAATCATGGTAACGGCTGATTCAGGTATGCCAAATTCTCCAAGGCCTTTTGTAATCACGCCGTGGATCGCGAGATTAGAATTTATGGCCTCGCTTCCGCCTCTCAAGACGCACGCGTTGCCTGATTTAAGGCAAAGGCCGGCGCAATCGCTCGTCACGTTCGGCCTTGATTCATATATGATCCCGATAACGCCTATCGGGACTGAAATCTTTTTTATTATAAGGCCGTTCGGCCTTTTCCATTGCCTGAGAATTTTCCCGACAGGATCCTTTAATGACGCGACTTGTTTTAAAGAATCCGCCATTTCCTTTATGCGTTTTTCCGTAAGAGTCAGCCTGTCAACAATAGGCCTTGAAAGGCCGATCTCATTTGCCAGAGCCACGTCCTTTGAATTTTCTGACAAAAGATATTTTGTATTTTTCAAAAGAGATGAAGACATCTTGGACAAAGCCGCGTTTTTTTCTTTGGCGCTGACTTTAGCAAGGCAGAAAGAAGCTTCCTTCGCCCTTTTTAATAATTTAATAATTTTATCCTTGAGCTGCATCTTAATCTCCTAACCATATCAATATAAGGTTACACTCTGACATTGTCAGAGTGTAACCTTATTTATAAAATCACCCGGTTTATGGCTTTGTCGTAGAAATCCCTGCCTGTTATCTTGTTCTTATTGGCTTGAAAAAGTGTCCCTACTTTTTTTCCGCTCACGATCTTTAAAAGGATGTCCTTTTCTCTTCCGTCGGCTATGACGCAATCTATGCCTGATTTAACGGCTATCTTCGCGGCATCCAGTTTTGTCTTCATGCCTCCGCGGGAACACTCTTTATCAGTACCGCACGCCATTTTCTCAATGCCCGCGTGTATATCCTTTACGACGCCGGCTACGGTCTTTTTGTCGTCTATGTACAATCCTTCTACGTCCGTAAGCATGACGAGTAAATCAGCCGAGACAAGGCTCGCGACCAAAGCTGAAAGCTTGTCGTTGTCGCCGAACTTTATTTCATCCACGGAGACTGTATCGTTTTCGTTTATAACAGGCACTGCCTTTTTGCTCAAAAGCACGCGCAGGGTATTTTCCGCATTTAGATACCTGCGTTTTTCCCTTATGTCCTCCCACGTTAAAAGTATTTGCGCCGCGTGAAAACCGTTTTTCTTGAAATGCTCCTCGTACGTTTTCATGAGGTATCCCTGGCCCAGCGCCGCGCAGGCCTGCTGCTCAGGCAAGCTCTTAGGTCTCTTTTCCATGCCCAATAGCCCCATCCCTGCCGCAATGGCTCCGGAAGATACTATTATCACCTGGCGGCCTTCTTTGAACAAAACCGTTACCTGCTTGGCAAAATTTTTTATCCAAACCTCATCAAGCCGTAGGGTACGGTCGCGACCGCCCCCTACACGCGTCAGGACGCTCGCGCCGACTTTTATAACTATCCGTTTTGCCTTTTTTATTTTATCGCGTTCCATGTTTGTTGGCGCGAAGCTCGCTATGCTCGCTTCGCTACTCCTACAATCTCTTATATACCGCTTCCAATAATTCCTTTATCCCATCGCCTGTAACGCAGGATATCGGATAAACCGTTTTTTTCACTTTCTTCTTAAATTTTTTCAAATTTTCCATTGCTTCAGGTATATCCATTTTATTAACTGCTATCACCTGAGGCTTTTTCACCAGTTCAGGATTGTAAAGTTTAAGCTCATTATTTATTGATTTAAAATCATCTGCCGGATCCCTGCAGTCCACGGCAGCCATGTCTATCATGTGTATTAGGACTCTTGTGCGCTCAACATGGCGCAAGAAATCATCACCAAGCCCTTTGCCTGCGTGAGCGCCCTCTATCAGGCCGGGTATGTCACATATAACAAAACTTCTTTCTCCGCTTAACCTCACAACGCCCAATATGGGCGTCTTTGTAGTAAACGGGTAATTAGCTACTTTTGATCTGGCCTTTGATATGGCCGAAATCAGGCTCGATTTTCCCGCGTTCGGATAGCCGATTATACCCACGTCAGCTATTAATTTCAGTTCCAGGGTTATTTCTTTTTCTTCGCCGGGATCTCCGTGCGTAGCCTGCTTGAACTTGGAATTACCCTGGCCGCCTAAGCCGCCTTTTATAAGAATTACTGACTGGCCGCTTTCCTTTAAATCGCAATACGCGATATCCTCGTATTTATCTTTTACAATGGTGCCCAAAGGAAGCCTTATAATGCAGTCAGCCGCGGCCGCCCCTTTTCTATTGTTGCCTGATCCGTTTAAACCCTTGTCCGCCCTGAAATGCCTCCGGAAATGAAAATCCAAAAGGGTCTGGACATTCTTGTCAGCTATCAGGACTATATCTCCGCCCTTGCCGCCGTCTCCGCCGTCCTGCCTTCTTTTAAGGCCTTTTATTTTGCAAAAACTATTAGACCCGTCTCCGCCGTCTCCGGCCTTTACAAAAATACTTGCGCGGTCTATAAACATCTAAATTACGTTAACCTTGCGGTATCCGAATTTAACGGTTCCGTCCTTGAGCGCAAACAGGGTGAAATCCTTGCCTATGCCCACTCCAAGGCCTGGAAAAAACTTAGTGCCCTTCTGCCTGATAATAATGCTTCCGGCAGTTACGGTCTCGCCTCCGTAGCATTTTACGCCGCGCCTCTGACCGTTTGAATCTTTTCCGTTTTTACAGCTTCCCTGCGCTTTAGTATGTGCCATCTTATCCTCCGATTAAGCCACTATTTCTTTAACTTTCAACACGACATAGCCCTGCCTGTGGCCTATTTTCTTCTTGGAGCTCGCGTGCCTGCGCCTGTACCTGAAAGAGATTACCTTCTTGTCGCGTTTTTCCCCTAAGATATCGCAAACCACGTGGGCGCCTTTTATGTAAGGGGCCCCTATGGTCGTATCCTTTTTATCCGAGATAAAAAGAACCTTGTCCAGCTTTACCTCTTTTGCTTTGCCCAGGTCAAGCTTTTCAATCTCGATTGTGTCGTTTTTTGACACCTTGTACTGCTTTGAGCCTGTTTCAACTATCGCGTACATTTTATACCTCCCAGTATAATGTTAGCAGATAAGTTGACAAACTGACATTGTCAGAGTGTAACCTTATATGCAAAAATCTCTTATTTTTCAATCCTAAAATTCTCTATGTGCATCTCGGGCTCGGCTATGATGACTATCCTTGTCCTGTACATAGCTTCAAGCTTGGCTATGGCAGGCCTGTCTTCGTTCAGCATATAATTGGCTACTTCAGGATGCACGTACGAGCGGACCTCTTTCAATCTCACTTTTTCTATTTGTTTTTTTATAGCCCTTAAAACCTCTATTGCCATCGTAGCGGCTGATTTAACAGAGCCCCTGCCCTGGCAATAAGGACAATCCTTGTAAGAGACTTTTTTGACGCCCCTTCTTATCCTCTGCCTCGTTATCTGCACGATGCCGAACTCGGACATCTTCAGCACGTTTATCTTTGCCCTGTCTTTTTTGAATAAATTCACGAGCAGATCAAATATCTCGCGGTTGTGTTTCTCCCTTACCATGTCTATAAAATCTATTATCACTATGCCGCCTATATCCCTTAACCGTATCTGCTTCGCGATTTCCGCAGCTGCCTCGCTGTTGACCTTGAAAGCCGTCTCCTCCATGTACTTCTTGTTAAAGCTTCCGCTGTTCACGTCTATGGCAATAAGGCCCTCTGTTTCCTCAATAAATACATAACCGCCGCATTTAAGCGCTATCTTTTTATTGTAAAGCTTTTCCACTTCTTTCTCTATGCCGCGCGAATCAAATAGAGGCGTCTTCTCCTGGTAAAGCAATAGCTTTCTTTTCATGCTGGGCATTATATTATTCGCAAAATGCCTGAGTTTTTTATATTCTTCCCTGTCATCAACCAGCACCCTGGCCACATCCTCAGTAAATATATCCCTGAGGATCCTGAAGGTTAAAGAATACTCCTCGTTGACAAGGTTCGGCGCTTTTATCTTGGTCGAACGATTTTTTATGTTACGCCACAATGCCGCCAGATATCTTATCTCGCGCTTAAAATCAGCCTCGCTTTTTCCGACGCCCGCTGTCCGCACGATAAACCCCATGTTCAGGCCGGGCATTATCTTTTTAAGAATCTGGCGCAGACGTTCTCTTTCATTGCGGTCAGTTACCCTTTTGGAAATGCCCATGTGATGATCAAAAGGCATCAATACTACAAATCTCCCGGGTATCCCTACGTGTGTAGTGAGCCTGGGGCCTTTATTGCCTATAGGCTCTTTTACGACTTGAACCAGGACCTCCTGGCCTTTTTTCACGAGCTTATCTATATCCGAAGGCTTCGGCCTTGGTATGTGCCTCGGATGCTGTCCCGCTGTTTCCAGCAGGTCAAACTCCTGTATGGGAGCCATCATGTCTGTAACGTATAAAAATCCGTTTCTGCCGAATCCTATATCTACAAACGCGGCGCCTATGCCTGACATGACAGAATTCACTGTCCCCTTGTAGATATTTCCCACAAGGCTGACGTCCGAAGGCCTTTCTATGTAATATTCCTCGAGAGAACCGCCCTCAACTACGGCAACCCTTTTTTCCTGCGGCTCTACGTTTATTAAAATCTCTTTTTGCACGATATTATTTTCACTCCCTCCGGCAATTTTTCATTTATCCTCTTTTTAAACTCCTCCGGGTCCATCCAGCCGTCCATAGTAAACACCGCGTTCTCGCCTTCGCTTTCAACGCCGAGCTTCAGGGCATTTGAAAATCCTATCCTGTAATGAGGAGTAAAACCCTGGCTGATGCTTACTTTTAACTCTGCCCTTCTCACAGCCCTCTGAAAAAGCCTCACTATATCCAGGTGGGAAATATACCTTAGGCTGCCTTTTTTACAAAACATTGTTTCTAATTTCATTTGGACGCGGTATCCATAACGGCTGACCCCTGTTTAACGAGATTCACGGTCACAAAAAATAAAAGGTCTGTTTTCTCTTTTGTCTTCTCTGTCTTCCTGAAAGGAATCCCTATGATAGGCAAGTCTCCCAAGAAAGGGACTTTGGTAACCTTATCCACGTCTTTTTCGCTGATAAGGCCGCCTATGGCTATTGTCTGGCCGTCTCTCAGTATCAACTGCGTATCAGCCCTCCTCACGGAAAAAACAGGCGTCTGGATCTGCGCTGTAAGCTGGTCATACCTTAAGAGCGAGCTTAATTCAGGCTTCAGGACAAGCGTTATATAACCTTCTGCGTTTATGTGCGGCGTAACTTTCAATAAAATGCCGAGTTCTTTTTCAATATAACCTGTTATCTCCATATTCCCGGTGTTCGCGTTTCTCTCATACTTCGGTATGTTTAATGTCTGGCCTACTGTAATAAGCGCTTCCTGATTATTTAAAACCACTATCTTGGGATTGGATATAATTTTAGTATCTCCTCTTGACGATAAAACCTCCAGCACTGCTTGAAACTGCGAGAAATCCAGGGTCCCGAATGTAAAATTGCTGACGCTCGCATATGGAAAACTCGGCGTGCCCAGAGAAGCTGTGGGAAAATCCGCTACGTTTGTATTCGTAACCATGTTACCGGCGGAATCATAGGTAATTTCTGTCTTCGGCGGTTTAGGTATAGGTATGTACTTATATCCCGTGCTCGTAGAAAGATTACTTTTAAACGGCACTGTAGTTGGAATCTTTGCGCCGGTCGCGACAATCTTTGTCTGCCATTCAATGCCGAATTTATCCGCATTGCCAAGCGTAGTCTCTATTATCTTTGTTTCTATCACAACCTGCTTTGTCTGCATGTCCAATTTTTCAACAACCCCTCTTATTTTATAAATGTTTGTGGCAATATCAGTAACAATCAACATGTTGGTCCTATCGTCAAATTTTACCTTGCCTCTATTACTGAGCATCTCTTTTATTGACTCAGGGACATCTTTTGCTTTCGCGTAATTAAGAGAAAAAATCTCCGTAATGAGCTCTTCGTTCTCAAGATTGGCTGTGGTGGTCACGCGTATGATATTCCCTTCTCTTTCATACGTATAACCGTATGTCCTCAATATAACGTCCAGGGCCTTTTCCCACGGCACGTCAGTAAGCCGTATGGTTATAAGGCCTGTAACATCCTTGCCCGCGACTATGTTCATGCCGCTTTTGTAAGAAAGTATCCTCAGGACATTACTTATATCAGCGTCTTTAAAATCCATCGTTATATTCCCCGGGGCTGTTTCTACTGCGCTGGCTTCTATCTCGGCGGCCGGACTATCCTTTGCCTCGTCCTGGCCGAAAGAACCACACGTAAAAGCAAAGAATAAAATAATAAAAGCTGTCCATATTTTCATATAAATCCTCCTGTTATTCTTTATTAAGCTCTATCTTCAAGCTTTCTCCGTTAACGTCAAAAATAACGCTGTCTTTATTTATCTTCAAAATCTTTAGAGAACCCAGGGAATCCCCTTCTTTCGCTATTTCTCCGTTTATAATCGCTATGGATCCCTTCGCATCATCCCACACAATGCCTTCCAGACGTATATCTTCTATCGCGCTTGCCTCGTACGCGTCAGACGCGTATCCGCCGGTTTCTGAAATAAGCGGGATAAACGGATCTCTCCTGGACTTCGCGTCATACTTAAACCCCTCTTCAGCAAATGCGCAATTGCTGATTATTGCGGTAAGTTGACAAACTGACATTGTCAGAATGTAAACTTGTTTTAGTTTATTGAAGGACATAGGTGATTATCCTCATTTTTATATCGTGACGACGCGGGTCTTTATCGATCCCGGCAATGTCCATATCAGTAACTTTTATAAATCTGTCCATGCTCTCTACTTTATTCACGAAAGCCCCGAGCTGATGGTAACCGGCCCTGGCTTCTATTAAAATCGGGAACTCAGAATAGGAGTCATTCATAACTTTTTGTTTGGACGCGATAACCGGCGCTTCCAGCGGCTTTATCTTGAGTATCTTAACTCCCGAAGATTCCGCGACTTTTGAAAAATCTTCAAGAAGGCTTGAAATCTGGTCCTGGCCGGGCAGTCTTTTTTCAAGATATTCCGCCTGTTTTGCGTAATTTTCATGCTGTCTTTTTATCCCCGCCTCATTGGCAATCATTATCTCTTCGCTCTTAACCCTGTCTCTCACAATGCGAAATTCTTTATTTTTCGCGATAAAACCTGAAAACTGCGGCTTCAAAAGAAGATTATAATAAAGCGCGAGCCCCGCAATGCCGAATATCGCGATCAATATGTACATTTTTTGTTTTTCTTTTAGATCTGCCATTTTATTGGAAATAAAGGGATATCTTAAAATCCACCACATCCCTTTCTTCTTTATTTTTTCTTTGGACGGATTCCAGTTTTATGCTCTTAAAGTCCTTGAAAAACTGCTGGTTGTCCTTTACGTTTTTCATGAACTTGCCCACAAAAGCCATTGCCTCTTCGCTTTTTGAAATCACGCTGCCCTCTATCATCAACCTGTTTTCGGAATCAGTGTAAATATGGGTAAACCATATACCGGGCAAGAGCAGGTCTGAAAGCTGGTTCAATTTCTCGGTCCATAAAAATTTTCTCTTTGTAAGCTGATCCAAAACAGCCATTTTAGCTTTAAGAACGGTTATTTCTTTATTTATGCCGTCTATTTTGGAAAGCCTGTCGGAAAAAACTTTTTCCCTCGATAGCAAGTCATTTATCTGAGCCTTTCTTATAAAAGATCCCAAAGACAGCGCTATGACGATTAATATTAAAATCCCGGCGGCCCCGCCAATCGCCAGAAACCTTAGTTTCTCAGCCTCCATGTTCAGGTTGAAAACAGGCTCTGATTTTTTCTTTCTTAATTCTTCGGGTAATAAATTGATTTCGATCATAATTCTTATTGTCATTGCGATCCGCCTAGACGGAGAAGCAATCTATTCTTTATG
>JAGVFL010000067.1 GCA_020057645.1 Candidatus Omnitrophota bacterium | reverse complement strand
TGCTCTTCCGATCTCCAAGGTGGTGGCAGAGAAGGTAAAACTTCCTCAAGGATATTTCCTGAAGTGGTCAGGCCAGTTTGAAAATCAGGTGCGTGCCAAGAATAAAATAGCCATACTTTTGCCTATAAGCCTTCTAATTAACTTTATGCTTATCTATATGAATTTCCGCTCGATCACAAAATCAGCCTTTATCTTTACCGCGGTTCCGGTGACGTTAGCAGGCGGGGTCTGGTTATTAGCTTTTTCTGGGTTTAACTTTTCTGTAGCAGTTTGGGTAGGTTTTATCGCGCTCTTCGGAGTCGCGGTTGATGATGGCGTGCTGATCACTACTTATCTTGATGACGTGTTCAAAGAACGCAAGGATAAAATAAAGACGCGCCAGGATATTATTGAAGCGACAGTTTATGCCGGCTTAGGCAGGATCCGGCCGGCATTCCTGACTACAATCACCACTATCGCGGCATTGCTGCCGATTATGTTTCTAAAAGGTACGGGTGCGGAGATAATGCAGCCTATGGCTATACCGTCCATAGGCGGGATGGTCATTGAAATGATTACCTGGTTTATCGTGCCCACGCTTTATTCCTGGCGCGAGGAGAAAAAACTTTTTAAGTCAACCTAATAAAAAGACATCCTATAAACAGTAAAGGTAAATTTTAGGTATATGTCAAAGATCAATCGTTCTTTTAAAACTAAACGTAACTAAATACTCGGGCAGGGTTATAGTCTTGTCCGCTATGAAGCATGCTTAGGCATAAATGGGCTAACTTTTTAGCTACGCAAATAAGCGCCTGTTTTGGCTTTTTGCCTTGAGATATCTTCGTATGATACAGGTTGCGTAACTGAAGATTATGCTTTAGACAGGCCACAGAAGCCATATAAAGAGCCTGTCTTAAATAAGCTGGGCCTTTATTGCATAGCCTGTTAGCCCGTTTGGTTTCACCGGATTCATAGATCTGCGGGAAGAACCCGATATGTCCGATAAGTTTAACGCCGGTAGAAAACGCCTGGCCGGATTCACCTACGCAGGATAGTATCGCAGCCAAGGTCTTGGGCCCTACGCCGGGGATAGTTAAAAGATTGCTTCCCGGGAAGCTGTTGATATCATCGTTTGATTCTGGCGAAAGTATTTGATTGGTCTGTTCATCTAACTGTTGTATAGCTTTGCTAAAGTTTTCAATCTGAGTGAGTAGTATATTAAGTGTCAATGCGCGTGATTCTTGACAGCGTCCGGAATAAACTGAGGTTTTTGCTATTGAGATTAAATTCTCAATTTCTTTGATATTGAAATTATTGCCTTTTATGGAGCGGACTATTTTCTCGATATGCTTAGGCTTGGCAATAGACAAATGTTTTGCCGTAGAGAAGGCTTTGAAGATAGCCGTAGAGGATATCGTAAAAGGATTCCTTAAGGCAGTTTGCCTATATTCTGGGAAAATGATATTGAGCAGGGCTAGCACCTGCCTTTGGTAATTTTTGTGGTCTTTGATAAATTCGTATCTGAGTTTGGTTAATTCTCTTAAGGTCTGAATTTTATCTTCCGGCACATAGCTGGAAGCAAATTCGTTGGATCTTAGGAGCCCGGCAATAACAAAGGCGTCAATATCATCGGTTTTAGCCTTTTTGCGCAGGGCCTCACGGAATTTATTGGTTTGATGCGGATTTAAGAGAATAGTTTTAAATTTATTGCCGGTTAAGAAGCAATAAAGATTCTCCCAGTTGTTACCGGTGGCTTCAAGGCCGGCGATAGAGTTATCGGGATTAATAGACAGTTCTTTGAGCTTAAGTAATACTTTTTCAAAATCAGCAGTGTTATTTTGAAAAGAGATACCGTTGGATACTCGTTCACCGTGGTCATCAAGCATAACCAGGCGGTGGATGTTCAGCGCGACATCGATACCGAGATAAAACATAAAGCCTCCTTTCGAGGTTAGCAATATTGTTCTTTTAGATAGTTGGGACAGATCTCCATGCTTTATTTAACATATACCATATCCTGGAATATAAATGGTGGCAGAGGCATCAACCTCACCCCATATCATCCTAAATAAATGGTTCCAGTTAAACAAGCAGGAAGCAGCAGTCTTTATTGAATGGTTCTGCCGTAGGCAGTCCATAAGGAGGATCGCAGGCTGTCATCCCTACTTTAAAAAGAACACGGGTTAAGATAAAATATTTTAACATATTATTAACAAATTCGCTCTAGGATATCTAGGGTGAAGATTATACCAGGAGGTGTAATGGTTTTTGAGTTGAATTTGCTATATGCCTTTAAGGCATTGCATGAACTAGGGAAAGATAACTATACCGAAAGGAGAATAGATGAAGATATTAAAATTTACGATGGTTTGGCTGGCATTAATGATTTGTGCTTCAGCATATGCCTACGATGACGGCGATTTTCAGGTATGGAATACGCAAAATCAGGAGTTTAAAGTCAATAAAGATTTAAAGGTTACTTCTGAAGAGGAATTCCGCTGGGGTGACGATGCCGGTGATTTCTATTATCAGCACTATGATGCGGGTCTCCTCTATAGCGCTAACGAGCATCTTGATCTTGGGATAAACTACAGGCAGGTTTACGAAAAAAAAGGCGCAGATTTCAAGGAAGAAAACAGGCCGCATA
>JAGVFL010000014.1 GCA_020057645.1 Candidatus Omnitrophota bacterium | reverse complement strand
TTTAAAAGCTCCGTAACCAGATTAAATGTATATTCATTCCTAAAATGCAAAAGATGGCCGTCATAATCAAAAGTATATCCGTCTTTGCGTATTGACCTGGCCATGCCGCCTATTTCGCTATTTTTTTCAAATAGGGAATAGCCGTTCTTCAGATGATACGCCGCGCTTAAGCCCGCAAGGCCGGCTCCAACTATTACGGTTTCGCCATTAACGCCTGCTCTAGTCATCTACATTTACCATCCCAACTTTTTTACCTATTAAAATAAATACCAGCCCCACTATCACAAGAACAACAAAACCTGTTAAATTTTTACTGAATGAGAGGATTATTGCAGAAAACGCCAGAAATACGCTGAAAACATACATTATCCATACGCTTTTTTTTATGCTATACCCCATGGTTACAAGCCTCAATGCAAAATGATCTTTTGTCTTATTAAAAATATGCTTTTTCTTTTTTATACGCATGACTATGAGAAATAATGTGTCATAAATAGGCAGGCTCATCGCTAAAATAGGGGTCAAAAGCGCGACCTTCCTTTCCATGGGAGCGTAGCTGATATTTATTGCAATCATCGCAAGCAAAAATCCGGAAAAAAGGCTCCCCGTATCTCCCATGTAAACCTTCGCGGGAGGATAGTTATATCTTAAAAATCCCATATGAGCCCCTGTGAATCCAGCCAGAATAACGCAGGAAAAAATATCCCTGTTTATAAACGCGATTATCAATAAGCTTGAAGATATTATAATGACAAGGCCTGATGTCAGCCCATCCATTATATCAAGCAGGTTAAACGCGTTAGTTATAAATAAAAACCAAATCACTGTAATGAGAATATTTACCCATCCCGGGAGAAAAGATATCTTTGTGAAAAACCCGAAAGATATAAGAATAAATATGCCAAGTAATTCTCCTGATATTTTCAACATAGGCCTCAGGTCTTTTATATCATCTATTATGCCTAACAGCGTTATCGCGAGAGAAGACAGTATGACTGCCGACAGTTTCATAACAGGTAATTTAATAAAAAACAGGCTGGATAAAACTGCCGCGAGAAATGCGATGTAAATGCCTGCTCCGCCTATGCAAGGCTTGCCCTGCTCGCTTTTTACGGGTTTTACTATATTAAACCTCGCGCTTATCTTAATGGTAACAGGGACTAATAAAAGGCTTGAAACAAAAGAGCAGAGAATTACATAAAATAAGATCACGTCAGACTCCTGTAGAGATTATCCATATTATGCGCCATGGCGCTGATATCAAAAGAATCATCTATTGATTTAAACGCCTCCTCTTGCATCTTAAAAAAAGAGTTTCTGTCTTTTAATATGCTTAATATCCTGTCGGTTGTATCTCTATATTCCCGGGGCCTTGTGATATAACCCATAACGCCGTCTTTTACAAGTTCGCGCACGCCTCCTACGTCAGTCGCGACAATTGGTTTACCTTTAGCGAGCGCTTCTATTATCGCGATAGGAAAGCCTTCCCATTTGCTTGTCAGGACTACTATGTCAATTATATCCAGAAGTTCGGAAACATCCCTTCTCCAACCTGTAAAAATAAACCTTCCGTTTAGCGAAGTTTTTCTAAGTTCCGACTTGCACCTTTTCTTTAAAATGCCATCCCCTATCAGCAAAAAATTAACGCCGGGCATCTCGTTATAAACATCTATGCATGCCTTTACATAATCCAGGGGGGATTTTTGAGGCTTAAGACAGGATACCATCCCAATAACCGGATCTTCATTATCAATCCCGAGTTCTTTTTTCTTCTCGGCTTTATTGCAGTTTGAATTTTTAAACTGATAAAGCGGTATCCCGTATTTTATCAGGGCAAACTTTTCTCTTGGCGCTATTTTATATTTTAAGCCTGTTTCTATGTCTTTTTTTGAAACGCAGATAATTTTAGTTGTAAATGCCGCAGTTATCTTTTCAAGAAGTATAAAAAATCTTTTCTCCAATGGATTTTGATAATCATGAAAAGGCCAGCCATGCGCTGTATGGATAATAACTGGTATTCTCGCGAATAAAGCCGCCCATCTAGCGATAATACCGGCTTTTGAGCTATGCGTATGTATAATTTCAAATTTATTGCGTCTATATATAAGATATATATGAATTAATGCAAATATATCCACTATGGGATTTGGAGGCCTTGTCAAAAAAGGAGAAAAATATGCCGTGGCATTTTTAAGGCTTTTAAATTCATGTTTTAATATGCCTGCGGGAGAAGTGATAACGGACACTTGATACCTATCTTCCGGAAGATTAGAAATGAGGTTTAAGGTGGAGAGCTGCGCCCCGCCAAGTTCAGGCTTTGTTATGACATGACATATGCGCATAAGTGTTTATTAGTTTATCAAAAAAATACGCTGTTGTCAACATAGCGCGCACCGCTTAGTTTACATTCTGACAATGTCACAGTGTCAACTTATGCGGCGGTCCATCTGTTGAATGATGCAGATAATTCTTTTGATCTTTGCTGAAGCGAGTTTATAAGGGACTCTATTTTAGCGCAATCGCACGGCTGACCGGAAGCAAGTCTTTTTATCTCTTCCAGATCTTTCTCTATTTTTATAACTATGTCTTTATCGGAAATTATGGTTTTATTAAAATTCTCCACTAAATTATTTATCGTATATGCGAGATCCACCAGTTCATCGCCGTCTCTCAGCCTTATTTTCAAGCCAAGATTTCCTTTGGAAATATCTCCGAGGGTCTTTTCTATCCTGTAAACAGGGCCCGCTATCTTGTGAGAAAATAAAAGCCCGAGTATAAAAATCAGCGGGGATATAAAAAGGAGATTGCGTATCAACGCTAAATTTGTAGCCCTCAGGACATATATAAGCCTACCTTGAGGATAAACACTGGCTAATTTTTCTCCGAGAAAATGCCAGCCAGTCGCAAATACCGTCCACCCTGTAACAAGCGAAGCTATAAGGGCCAGCCCAAAAACAAGCCCTATGTAACGAAATTGCAGACCCTTTTTTATTATATACTGCCTTCTTCTCAAAACAGGCCTAGGCATTATTCCCCCTCTCGTCTTAAGTTTATATGCCTTCTTATCGTAAAAACTAATTTATTATTTTTAGGGCTGTTTATCAAGGCAATGACGCTGTCTATAGGCAGATATCTTGTAACGTTCTTGTCTATATCTATTACAAAATCCCCCTTTTTAAGCCCTGAGACCTCGCCTTTTTTGCCTGGAATAATATCTTTTATCACAAGTCCTTCATATTTAAAACCAAGTGCAATGCCTAATTCTTTATACGCATCCGTTCCTGTTTCCAGAGAAATAGATATCTCTTTACCAACAAGAATTTTGACTTCCGAATATTTAGGCCCTATTAATTCGTTCAGGACATCTTCCAGCTTGCTGTAATGTATAAGCCTGCCCCATATATCTATAAGAAAATCGCCTTTTTTGATACCTGCCTTATCCGCGCTCGAACCTGGCATTACCTCATTTATC
>JAGVFL010000040.1 GCA_020057645.1 Candidatus Omnitrophota bacterium | reverse complement strand
TGATCTTCTGATTTATATCCTCAATATTTACATTATTTTTGTACAAGAGGTTTGATATCTTAGCGACAATGCCTTTTTTATCTTTTCCGATAACAGTTATAAAAGATAATTCTTTTTTCATTGGTTCCTCTTCCTCATGTTTCGACTACTGTTCTACCTTTGCGGCTATATTCAGATTCTTTATGCCTATTTCATTGAGGTCATCAAGGATGGAGACAATATTTTTAAACCTGACAGTCTTGTCTGAAAAAAGCAACACTTCCAGTTCCGGATTATCCCTGTGCAGTATCTTGACTTTGGATATCAGCTCTTTCCTCGTCATAAGCTTATCGTCAATATACACAGAATTGTCTCCGCTGACAGTGATATTTATCTGCCTGGTGCTTGCCAGAGGCCTGCCGCTTGCAGCTTCCGGCAGATTAACCTTGATGCTGGACTGAAGGATCAAAGGCGTGGTGATCATAAAAATTATTAATAAGGTAAGGGCGACGTCTGTAAGAGGGGTTATATTTATCTCCGCTACTATTTTTGGCCTTGCAGATCTTCTGTTCATCTCTGCTTTCCTGATAAGATATCCAATATTTCCGAAGCGCACAATTCCATGTCTGTTATAAAATTATCGATTCTCTTCACGAAATAATTATATGCCGTAACCGCGGGTATGGCTATGCACAATCCGGCAATGGTAGTGATCAATGCCTCTGATATACCGTTTATGGCAACGCTTATGCCCCCTGATCCTGTCACCGAGACATTGTGAAACGCCTTCATTATTCCAAGCACTGTACCTAAAAGCCCTACGTAAACAGACATGCTTCCTATTGTACCGACCACTGTTGTGAAACGGCTTAATATGTTTGTCTCTATCATGATGGCCCTTTCCATATTGCTGGTCATCTCTTTTTCTCCCCTGCCATAGGCGTTAAGGCCGGCGCACACGACATTGGCAAAAGGTGTATCCGCCTCCTTGCACATGCCGGCGCACATAGACATGGCATGCCTAATGTTATCGCGCTCCAGTTGATTCTTTATATCCGCCATGAAATCCTCTCTCTTGACTCTTGACCGCCTATGGTAATACAGAATCCTCTCTATGGTAACGGCTACGGATAACATAGAACATAGAATAAGCGGATACATCGTAATCCCGCCAGCCTTGATTAACTGAAGCATACCCATTTAACCACCTCCATATTTTTCATTTCTCAATAGAAACTATTATACTACATTTTCCCTTAAAGCCGCCAGATATACAATGTGCTGTTTTTCCTCTTCGATAAGTTTTTTTATTACATCTTTTCTCGCGTCAACCGCATAATTCACAATCTCGTTGAAAAATATGATCGCGTCTTTTTCAAATCCTATGCCGTATGAAATGGCGTCGAGAGGCGTCTTTACGTTAGCGCTGAACTTCGCCGGGGACACATCTTTATAAAGTTTATCGTCCAGAAGCGCCTGCATGTAAGAATTCAACTCTCCTTCATAATTCTCTGTTTCCCTGATATTTTTTATGGAACCTCTTATCTCTGTAAATTTCTTTATATGCGCATCTTCCCAGTCCCTTAACTTGGTAAAAAGCTCTTTCATGTTTTTATCGCTGAACCTCTCAGCCACCAAGCCGTAAAAATCCCTTCTCTTTTTTTCTTTTTCAATCCCGAGATCCACTATTTCCGACATATTAAAGATATTCATGTAAACTCCTTTTTTAAATTACGCGGCCATGCTGACTCCCTTTGAAAGGCAGAATTCAAATCTCCCTTCCTCTATGCATTGCCTTACGCGCCTTTGCCTGTTTTAATCTTTCGGAGAATTTATCTTTTTTAAAACTGGCTACCCAGTTTCTGAAAATAATCCATCCGCCAAAACGTATCAGGTAGTTGCGCCATGACCTATACCAAATTCTCCAGCCGGCCTTGATATCGTGCAAAAAGAAAACAATAGAGGGGAAGAAAAATATATTCAGCCCTATCATGAACATGTATTTGAACTGGTAAAACTTTCCCATGATCTTCCTGATTGAAAACTGCATGTCCTCCGCGCTCATTGGTTTATCGGGCTCAAAAAGCGGGAAATTGCCGTCATAATATTCCCATCCTACGTCCTGGAGAGTATATATCCTATTCTGCGCCTCGAGTCTTTGCCGAAGTTCTGTGCCTGGCAAAGGCACAGGCAAAAGGACCTGTATGGTATCTATTCTTGCCTTCCTGATAAATTTTTTGAGCCGCTTTACCCGTTCCTCGCTAGACATGCTGAAACTCACGCCCTCTTTCAATGGATAGCCAAAAATAAACATGCCGTGAATCAGAAAACCGAATTTATGGAATATCCTGACAAAAGACAGCATGCCCTCAGGTTTCAGGCGCTTGTTCATGGCTTTTAATTCTTCCTCTATGGGCGATTCAAACCCTATCGCTACTGTACTAATGCCGGCCTGGCGCATTGCTGATAAAAGTTCAGCATCCCCGGCTTTATCAAGCCGTATTTGAACAGTTAGATCCAGCCGCCTCTGTGTATCCTTCTGATAATCCCTCAGCATGTTACAAAACCGTATTGTCTCATCCCTTTCCTGGCCAAAAAGGTCATCCACAATGAAAAAATGTCTGGCGTCTTTAGTCTCAAGAAGGAAACTTATCCTTTCCAGAAGACGCTCGGGAGAAGAT
>JAGVFL010000155.1 GCA_020057645.1 Candidatus Omnitrophota bacterium | reverse complement strand
GCATTACGTGCGATTCCGTCTCAATCACGCATGGCCCCGCAATCAGAACAATTCCGTTCTTTCCGCCTATCTTTACATTTTTTATTTTTATCTCTTTAGTCATATCAAACCTCCTCCACCGCGTAGGTGGATGTTCTCCACCTACGCGGTGGAGGAGGTAGATGCGTGATTCTGATTTAATGCCGCCTTTACAAAATCCCTGAACAGCGGGTGGCAATCATCCGGCTTTGATTTAAATTCAGGATGAAACTGGCAGGCCACAAACCATGGATGGCCCCTAAGCTCAATAATCTCCACCAGCCTCAGATCAGGAGAAGTGCCTGAAACAATCAAACCTTCTTTTTCCATGTTTCTTCTATAATGCGTGTCGAATTCATATCTATGCCTGTGGCGTTCTGAAATCTTCTCTTTTCCGTAAGCCTCGAAACTGAACGTGCCTTTCTTCAATTTGCACGGATATGCGCCCAGGCGCATTGTCCCGCCCATAGCCTTCACTCTTTTCTGCTCCTCGAGAAGACTTATCACGGGATACGGCGTGGATTTATCAAATTCGGTGGAATTTGCTTTTTTAAGCCCGCTTACGTTTCTCGCGAACTCCACGAGAGAACACTGCATCCCAAGGCATATGCCAAAAAACGGGATTCCTTTCTCTCTCGCAAACTTTATAGATTCTATCTTGCCTTCTATGCCGCGGTTACCGAAACCTCCCGGAACAAGAATGCCGCTCACATCTTTTAAAAATTTTTCAGCGCCCTTCTGCTCGATCTCTTCCGCGTCTATCTTTTTAATATTTACCTTCGCGTCGTTCGCAATGCCCGCGTGTTTCAACGCTTCATAGATAGACTTGTAAGCATCGTTAAGCTCGATATATTTCCCTACAACCGCTATTGAAACCTTCTTTGAAGGGTGCAGCGACCTCTTTACGACTTTCTCCCGCCACTGGGTAAGATCACCTTCCTGATACCTCATCTCAAGAAGCTTTAATATTATTTTTCCAAGGCCCTGTTCCTGCAATAGAAGCGGGACTTCGTATATGTCCTTTACATCGGGCATGTCTATTACAGCGTCTTCGTCCACATTACAGAAAAGCGATATCTTTTCCTTTATCTTTTTTGAAATCGGTTTTTCAGTCCTGCAAACCAATATATCAGGCTGTATGCCTATTTCCCTTAACTTTCCTACGCTATGCTGGGTCGGTTTTGTCTTCAGCTCTTCCGCCGCTTTTAAATAAGGGACAAGCGTCAGATGTATGTTTATTGAATTACCCCTCCCGAGATGCTGCCTGAATTGCCTTATAGCCTCCAGGAAAGGCAGGCTTTCTATATCGCCGACTGTCCCGCCTATCTCGCATATAACCACATCTATATCCTTGCCCTGAGAAACCTTTTTTATATGCGCTATTATCTCGTTTGTTATATGCGGGACTACCTGCACTGTAGCCCCAAGATAATCTCCTTTGCGCTCTTTTGTTATTACAGAGTTATAGATTTTCCCCGTAGTGATATTATTTTCCTGAGTCATGTTCGCGTTTATAAAGCGTTCGTAATGCCCCAGGTCCAGGTCTGTCTCAGCCCCGTCGTCAGTCACATACACCTCGCCGTGCTGAAACGGATTCATTGTGCCGGGATCCACATTTATATACGGGTCGCATTTTTGTATTGTTACCTTAAGGCCCTTTGATTCCAGAAGTTTTCCTATAGAAGCTGAAGCGATGCCCTTTCCCAGACTAGAAACAACCCCGCCCGTTATAAAAATATATTTTGGCATTACTGTTTCCCCTTTATGATTTCAACCGCTTTTTCCAAATCCTCCGGCGTATCTATGCCTATTGTATCAAACTTTGTCTCAATAACCTTTATCCTGTAGCCATTTTCCATGACGCGCAGCTGTTCTAATTTTTCCGTTTTTTCCAGGCGCGACTGCGGGAGCGACTTAAAAGTGAAAAGAAAATCCTTTGCGTACGCGTAAATGCCTATATGTTTATAATAATCTATGATCTGCAGCTTATCGTCTGACCCCATCCTCTCGTACGGGACAGGAGCCCTTGAAAAATATAACGCAAAACCGTTTCTGTCAAATACCACTTTAACTACGTTGGGATCCTGAATCTCTGCCGCGTTTTTTATCTTATGGCAAAGTGTTGCCATTACCAGGGCGCTGTCCTTTAAAATAGCTCCCGCCACGTCGTCTATCATTGAAGGATGCAGAAGCGGTTCGTCTGCCTGGATATTTACGACAATCTTCGCGTCAATCGAAGCAGCTACTTCAGTCAGGCGGTCTGAACCGCTTTTGTGCGCGATAGAGGTGTATACGACATTCGCCCCGAATCCCTTGGCAACATTATAAATACGCTTATCGTCAGTTGCTATTATGAGGTCATCTATTGAATTTGATTTTTTTGCGTTCTCCCATGTATGCTGTATGACGGGTTTGCCGCAGAAATCTGCCAGAAGTTTTCCTTCGAACCTCGTAGAGCCGTATCTCGCAGGGATTATGCCTACCGCTTCCATATGTTTATCCTTCAAAGACTGATTGGCACACTAAAGTGTGCCCTACAATATTGTCGCAAAGACCTTCACCCCATACCAGAACAAGTTCGGTACGGGGCACGTAAACAGGCAGGTTAAAACCTGCCTATTCTCGGCCTTTGCCTTTAATTCTCGCCAATAACTCTTCTTGCGTGATAACGGCTATCCCCACTTTGCCTACCACAATGCCTGCCGCGATATTTGAGATATACGCCGCGTCTTTCATGTCAACCCCGAGCGCGAGCGCCAGGGTAAACGCGCTTATTACGGTATCGCCTGCGCCGGAAACATCAAACACCTCCTGCGCCACGGTAGGTATGTGCGTGATAGCCCCGTTTTTCTGAAAAAGCTGCATGCCATTTTCTCCCAGCGTTATAAGAACGCCTTCGCAATTTAACTTCTTAAGAAACGCCTTGCCTATTTTCAATATGCTTTCCTTGTCTTTGGCCTTCATGCCCACTGCCCGGCTAGCCTCGTGATGATTAGGGGTTATTGCTGTCACGCCCTTATAATAAGAAAAATGTTCTTCCTTCGGATCCACCGTTATAATCTTCTTCTTTTTCTTCGCTATGGTCAAAACCTCTTTCAAGAGCCTTGCTGAAATAACGCCTTTGCCGTAATCTTCTATTATGATAGCGTCCATTTCGTCAATTATATCTTTAACGTAAACGATAATCTTATCCGATATGCCGGCGGAAATCCCTTCTATCTTTTCCCTGTCAATCCTCACCACCTGTTGATGGTGCGCGACTACCCTGGTTTTTAATGTCGTGGGGCGGCTGTCATCCGCAATGACACCGTCTATATTTATGCCTTTTTCTTCAAGCCCTTCTTTGAGTATCCCGGCCCTTTCATCATTGCCCACCACGCCTGTTATATATACCTCGGCTCCCAGCGAGGCAGTGTTATTAGCGACGTTAGCCGCGCCGCCCGGCATAAATGATTCCGACTTAACCCACACCACCGGGACAGGCGCTTCAGGAGAAATCCTGGAGACATCTCCCCACACAAATTCATCCAGAATCAAATCTCCTATTACCATGATCTTCGCATCGCTGAATCTCGGTATTATCCTTTTCAATTTAGCTGTATTCATATTCCCAGCCTACTGCTAAGTTGACACTCTGACAATGTCAGAGTGTCAACTTAGCTATATCTTTTCTATCACTGCCTGGCCTAGAAGCGGCAGCATTATCTCATGATGGCCGATTATGCTATAGCCTTTACCACCTGAGTGCACAGGCCTGGTCACCACATTCTGATAAGGCCTGTAATGATGTATCATGTCAAAATTGCACGCCGTGAAATCCTTTACCTTATAGCCGAGATTCCTTGCTACATTTATTGCCTTTAAGAATACCTCCGGAAGGATCACGGAAGAACCTATGTTTAGCGCCACGCCGCCGTCTCCAAGCGCTGCAATTTCTTCTATAAGACTATGAAAATCTTTCAATGAAGCCTCGCCTGCTGCGCCGGCGTCAAAACTCGGATGCTGGTGTATTATATCTGTCCCTATGGCGATATGCACGGTCGCAAGCACGTCTTCTTTGAGGGCATTATATAAAAGGCTGTGATTTCTGAAAGACAGTTTTTGATCATCTATCACTTCAGCTATCGCCCGGCCCGCGCCTATATCTTTTTCAACAGCTTCTTCAAGAGCCCCGTTTATGTATAAAGCTGTCTCCTTTGCCATGCCGAAACTTCCGTCTTCCAGGCCGTCAGGAACCTCTTCCGAGGTCCTGCCTATAAGGGCTATTTCAAAATCATGTATCGCTCCGGCGCCATTCAAAGAAATAGCTGTTATTATCTTTTTTTTCATCAACTCTATAATTATCGGGTTTAAGCCGCATTTAATCACATGCGCCCCCATCATGAATATGACAGGTTTTTTCTTATTATGCGCTGAGACAATGGCTTCCACTATTGACTTGAAATCTGGCGCCGCCAATATATTAGGCAGGGAATCGTAAAAATCAGAGAAGCTGGCGCCTTTTGAAAGAGGTTTCGCAAAATCTTCATGCCTTACCTTGCACCTTCTCTTTGATATCGGGTAAGTCTTTAATTTGTCGAGGTTTATCTTGATTTTATCCGCTGGCATAGAAAATCCTTTAATCCGAGTATTTTAACATTATTAGCTATAAGTGTCAAGAATTGATGCCTGTTTTTGTAGGGGAGGGTTTAAAACCCTCCCCTACTCTATTTTCTGCAGCGTTACCGTTACGGTCCCGACCAATGGGATACTGCTTTTTACTATTATAAGCAGAGGTATGCGCTCTTCGTCTGCTGAAAACCATATGCTGACCTTGGCATTTTTGTTTAATTTTCCCTGGAACCAGGACATAGGCTCTGCCATAAATGCCTGCCAGTTCCTAAGGTTTTTAATCTTTACAATGCCTCTATCCGTAACCTTTGTTTCAAGAAACCAGTTTTTATCATCCAGGTGCACATTTGCGAAAAGAGCTTCGCCCGGATTAACATTGCTCAGCCTGAAATAATAGATACAGCTCACCGGATCCTGGACACCCTTAGGCACATTGAATTCTTTTTTTTCATTTGTAAGCCTTGAAGTATAAAACGCCTTCCCTTTTTCCTGGTCAAAATCCACATATTCATCCTTTAGCCGCTTATCTTCTTTCTGTTTTTTATCAAATCTTATAGGATAGAGCTCTTTTGTGTCCAGGTACGTAGATATCTCATCCTCTACCGGGAAAAGCTTTGCCGCGAAAGAAGTTGTCTCTGCTTTTGCAACTATATGATAGGCCTCGCGGCCGTTTAATTCTGTAATTTCCTCTACCGATAAAGTCGCAGACCCAACGTCCATCCCCATCCATTCTGCTTTATAGGTCAATTTTTCTCCGACTCGCAGCTTAGGTTTCGGAGCTTCTATTTTAACCTCTTCCGGTTTTTTTTCTTTTATCTTATAGCTGCTTGTAATTCCGCAGCCTGATATAAAAATAATAATAAAGAAAAGCATCGAAAATCTAAATCTCATACCATGTTTCCTTAAATTAGGATCTGTGAATTTAATAGCTTTTTCGCTTCTCCAAATACTTCTTCCACGGTTATTGCCTTAAGACACATAAAATCTTTTTTGCAGTCATGCGCAAGGCAATCAGCGCAGCCGACATCTTTATGAATAGCTATGGCCTTGCTTCCAAGAGGCCTCCATCTCACCGGGCTGAGGCCTTTCTGATTTCTCCCGAATATGGAAATAACAGGGGCTCCTACGCCTGAGGCAACATGGCCGGGGCCCGAGTCATTTGAAATGACTAAACTTGCTTTTTTAAATAATGCCGCTAATTCTCCGAGCGTGGTAGGCTCGCAGAAAAAAACAGGCTTACTATTCATCATGTCTCTTACCTTTTCCCCTAACCCTGCCTGATCAGGCGCTAAATTAATTATGACTTTTATTTTCAAATTTTCTATCAGCATATCCCCTATTCTTGCGAAATTTTCCAGAGGCCACATTTTTGACGCGCAGCTGGCCCCGGGATGAAGAATCGCGAATTTTTCTATCGGCCTCACATTTAAGTTTTTAAGTATGCTTTCGGCTTTTCTCTCGTCTTCATTCTGAACGTATATAGCAGGCAATGAGAATTCCGGGTTTATTCCAAGATGCCGCAATATGTCCAGCGAATACTCGGCTTCATGTTTTTCGCCGAACTTTTTTGTATATTTTATTTTATCTGTCAGAAAAAAATCAGCTTTGCCTCTTGCGTACCCTATCCTTCTCGGGATCCCGGCTAAAAAACAAATAAGATTTATCCTCCTTGTCGTGTGAAAGATTAAAGCCATATCAAATCTTTTTGACCTGAGCTGCTTTATGAAACTGACATTCCTTAAAAACCCTTTATGTTTTTTATTCTTATCATATACTATCACCTCGTCAATATCCGGATTCCCTTTCAATAAATCGTCTATTCTGGGCTGGACCATGATAGCGATATGCGCTCCGGGAAACGCCTTCCTGGCGGCTTTTATCGCAGGCAATGACAGCACTACATCTCCCATTCTGTCAGTCCTCGTAATCAGTATTCGGTTCATGAAATTCCTATCAAGCTGTAGGGGCGGGTTTCAAACCCGCCCCTACCTAATTACTCCAATATCATTCTTATTGCTTCCAAAACATTTTTCGCGCTAATCATTGCCATACACTCGTGCGTTCCAAATTCACACTGCGCTTTTTTGCACGGAGAACATTTAAGATTTTTGCGTATTACTATATCTTTATCGCCTCTAGGGCCGTATTCTTCAGGATCAGTAGGCCCGAATATAGCCACAACCTTCACTCCCAGATCAGACGCTATATGCAGACTAGCGCTATCGCACGTTAAAAGCAGATTAAGTCTTTCTATAAGCGCGAAGAGTTCATTCAAGCTTGTCTTGCCCGTTAAATCAATAAGAGAGCCCGGCCGATTCACCGCGCTTGCAATCTCTTTCGATAATCCAGATTCACTTACGTCGCCTATCAAAATAACTTTATACTGCGGATTATTTATGATGCCGCTTATGACATCTATAAACCCTTGCTTTTTCCACTGCTTTAAATGACTCCTGCTTCCCGGGCTCATTCCTATAAGCGTGTCCGTATCTTTGACTCCATTATCTTTTAGCGTCTTATCTATCTTATTTTTGGACTCATCATCTATATAAATAGTTCTTTGTTCCTTATACTTTATTCCAAAAGGTTTTAGGATCTCTAAATGTATCAATCTTTTATGTTTTATTTTTGATTTAGACCTGGGAAATAACCCTGTTCTGTTTTTCGCCGCGATCAAGGCAGGCAAAAGACTTGCCTTCATATCAATTGCCAAGTCATATCTCTCGGCCTTAAGCCTTTTTATAAATCTCATTTTATCTTTTAACGCGGCGGCCTTATTATAAATAAATACCTTACTAACCCTGGGGTCCTTTTTAAAAACCTCCTCAGGCCTTGGCCCCACTACAACATCTATAAACGCATCCGGAAAATTATCTTTCAGCGCGGACAAAACAGGTAATGTTAAAATCACATCGCCTATATTTGAAAGGGTAATAAAAAGAATCTTATGAATATTTGATAATTCCATCAAGCGCCCCCAATACATCTTCCACGGTAACCGCCTTCATGCACCTGTTATCTTTGCATTTAAGGTCATGGCACGGCACCTTGCAGCATGTATCTTTACGTAAAACTACATACTTCCCGTCCCCGTACGGGCCTGTCAATTCCGGCGAGGTTGGCCCGAAAATAGCTATCACATTGGTCCTGACCGCGACCGCGAGATGCATCGGGCCTGAATCATTCGAAATAACGCACATTGCTTTTTTAAAAATTGCCCCGAGCGTTTTTAAATCGGTCTTCCCGCATAGCGCGACAGGTTTATGTCTCATTGAACCTGTTATCTTTTCAGCCAGGGCAATATCCTTTTCTGCACCCGTCAGTACAATAGGTATATTAAATCTTTCAAATATCTTATCCCCCAATTTCGCAAAATCTTCGGCCGGCCATCTTTTAAGATCCCAGTTCCCGCCTGCGTTAAGCGCTATAAATCCTTTATCTTTGATTCCCGCGTCCTTTAAAATCTTTTTTCCTTTTTCCATGTCATTATTGGAAATCATGATCTCGTAATTTTTATTTTTAGTCTCTATGCCTGCGGCCTTCGCGAGGTTTAAAAAATATTCCACCTTATGCAATCCTTTATGAGGGATATCGACTTTTTCGGTCAATAAAAATCCTGCCCTCTTGGACCTGTAACCCACCCTTCTTGGTATTTTTGAAAATAACAGTAAAAGGGTCCTGCTTAAAGAT
>JAGVFL010000102.1 GCA_020057645.1 Candidatus Omnitrophota bacterium | reverse complement strand
TAAATCCTAAATGGGCAGAAGCGGGTTTTGATAAAGCAGATAAAAAAGATCCTAGCCGCTTTGGCTGGACGCTTGAAAATTTAAGATGGATACTCCAAAATCCGGACAAGATACAGCAGATGCTTAATAATGCTGAAGAGATAAAAGCTAAATATAAGTACGTGATTTTCTGCGGCATGGGCGGATCTGGTTTGAGCGTGCAGACAGTCAAGACGACTTTCGGAGAGAAAGAAGTAAAAATTTACAGCTTAAGAACTACTGACCCAGCTGTGATAAAATATATCCTTGAAAATGAAATTGTAAAAGATGCGGGGTCTTTAGAGGCAGCGCTTCCTAAAACCCTTATTATACCTATAAGTAAATCAGGTAAGACAGAAGAGACTGTTTCTCATAAGAAATATTTTGAGAAGCTTTATGCCGACGCCAAGATTGACATAAAAGATCATATGTGGGTCATAACAGATAAGGGTTCTCCTATGGATACAGGAGATTACACCCAGAGAGAGATACAGCTGAATGGTAAGGGAGATATAGGCGGCAGGTTTACTTCTCCTACAACCAATATATTCCTTCTTCCGTTAGCTCTTGTGGCTCCGGAAAAGGTAAAAACAGTTCTTGAAAATGCCAGGGCTATGAATGAAATAGGCAATTTAGATAAAGATACCTTTATAAAGCTGGGGGCTTATCTTTATCATATGGCAGCTGAAAAAGGCAAGGATAAGATAACATTTATGGTCCCGAAAGAGCTTCAGGATTTACCGATGTGGTCAGAACAGCTTTTTGAAGAATCTCTTGGTAAAGACAATAAAGGCGTTACTATATTTTACGGGGAAAATATTTCAGAGGCATCTCTCAGAGATGTTGAGAAAAATGATAGGGTGTTTTTAAGGATAAATGCGGGAGGCAAGAAGACCAACGATGAATTATGGAAACGCCTTGAGAAAGAAGGATATCCTGTATTTGAAATCAATATAGATGATATAGATTCAATAGGCGGCATAATGCTCGGTTTGCAGAGAACTGTGGCAACAATCGGGTATTTATGGGGCATATGCTTTGTTAACCAGCCGGCAGTAGAGGGCTATAAGAAAGCCACAATAGAAGTGATGAGCAAATTAAGCCCGGGCGAAAAAGTAAAAGTACCGTCTGATTGGAAAAATGTCTCATTCGGCAAGTTAAAATTATATTACGACAGATTAATAAAGGTAGGAGCGATTACTGAAAAGGATCTGAGCGCTGAAGTTCAAAGGCTTGGCGCTACAATGGATGACGCCCCGGCAGTATACGCAGGGATTATAAATATCCTGAAGGCAAAGCCCGGGTTTGAGGCAAAAGAATTCGCAAGTTATGGCAGAATGACAGAAGGCATGAAGAGTATTTTGCAGAGCGCAAGAACAGATATTTTTACAAATAGCCTGAAGATGCCTTCCAAGCTTGGAGAAGGGCCTGATAAAAACCATTCTTACCAGCAGAATATAGAAGGCGGAAAGGATATGTGGCTATCGACTTATTTTATGCCATCGGAGGTAGAGCAGCCTGAGGCATTGTCATACGACGATAATTTGATAAAGGCCCAAACTCTCGGCACTGTTAATTCAATAGTAAATGGGGGCCGCAAGGTAATGCTTATTACATTTGATTCTACAACCAAGGATGCGGAAAGAGATCTGGGGTTATTTTTTGAAAAAGCAGCTAATTATCTTAACGCTGTACCTAAAGCAAGATCGCTCGGCGCTGCAGCAGCAGGTTTTACTGGCGAGACGGCTGTTGCAAATTCTCTCATGAGCAGCAATGATAGGGCGCTGGCGGCTTCTCGCATACAGGGTTCATTTTTTGAATTCTACAGAGAAAATATTGTTGTAGAAGGAGGAAAAGCAGAAGTTAGTTTTGGCAAGGATTATGTGCAGTTTGATGTCAAGGATGCCTCAGGCGCGCAAAGACAATTGAGAATGCACTTTATATATTGGCCTGATGCCGAGTTTCGATATTCAGCTTCTGGCCTTGTGCCTGCGGCTAATACGGCAACCAGTTTCACGGAAGCAAACATACCAGAGTCTTTCGCAGTAATTTTGACTATAGATGACAAAAATATTATTTATACTAAAGGAACAGGTGAAGAGGCAGACACTTTTAGTTTGGACAAAATGAGCGAGGAAGACATTAAGGGTTGGATGAAAGAACAGGTTGGTATAATGGTAGACAGAATAAATCAAGAGTCTGCCGCGGAAGGTTTTATTAAACTGGCCGGACAAACTTCAGTTCTGGCCAGCAATGAAGGAATATTATCTAGAAAGCAGCAAGTTGATTCAATGGACCAGATTATAGCTGTTTCTGCAGAGAGTGTTATAGCAAATAAAAAAGGATTTGAGGCCTGGATAGCGCAATTGCCTGCAAATAATGCAGTGGTTATTGTAGCCTATTCTGAAGAATACAATGATGTCAAGGGATATGAGAACATTGCTTATATAAAGGTAATAGGAAAAGATATTAATCAGGAATATGGGCTTAAATTAATCGAATTATTCGGAATCTATGGCAAATCTGAATTTTTTAGAGGTTTTAAATTAGGGGCGCCTTGTAGCCTCGATGAATATAAATCAGTAGTAACTGAAATTGCCTTAGGGGTATAGGATGTCTCTTCCCATTCCCGAATTTTGTTAAAATTTTTATTGACAAAATTTTCTATAAATGATATACTTATTAAAAGTTTATTAAATAGATTGTATAACAAACAGGAG
>JAGVFL010000144.1 GCA_020057645.1 Candidatus Omnitrophota bacterium | reverse complement strand
CTATATATACATACATTTAAAAAGCTTCCTATTACTAAACCAAATATAAAAATTAATACAAATACCATATTTGCCTAAATCTAAGTTGACAAACTGACAATGTCAGTTTGTCGCCTTAGAGCGTTGTTGAGGGCGGTTTTCATCGTCTCCAAAACCTTTACAGCTGGCACGCCTGTCCAAAGAGAAAAACTAAAGGCACCTTGAGCCGCAAGCATTCCCGAGCCATCCACAACATGGCATCCTAACGCAGCTGCCTCCTTAAATAATCTTGTCTTTCTATTGTATACTAAATCAAAAACATATAATTCCTTACGAAGCAACTCCTTAGGTACCGCCAAACGCTCGTCTCCTTCTTCCATGCCTACAGGAGAAGCATTAACTAATAAGTCAAACTCATCTTTCAGTTTAAGCATCTCTTTGGTATCATATATAAATTTTATTTTATTTTTTAAATTAGAATATTGTCTTTTTGTAGATTCAACCGCCTCTTTGTTAATGTCATAAAGATATATTTTCTTTATATGATGCCCGGAATAGCTTAAATCAGCAACAATAGCTCTACTGGCCCCTCCGCATCCTATAATCAGCGCGTTCTTATCTTTTGTTTTAAATTTCAAATCATTCTCTAATGAATGACGAAACCCTACAGGATCGGTATTGCAATACTCGATGTCATCGCCGTTCCTTTTAACCGTATTTACGGCGCCTGACACTTCATCATAGTAAGGATACGAAAGGTTATTAACTACTTTAAATTTATTTTTTAGTACCTCTCTTGCTCTTACCTTATGAGGAATGGTTATATTGAAACCTGCCACATCCTTTTTATTTAAAATAAAATCTTCCAGTTTCTCGGGCGAAACTTCAAATAATTTATATTCCGCGTCAATGCCGAGCTCTTTAAACGCAGCATTATGCATCGCGGGCGATAAACTATGTTTTATAGGCCAGCCGATAACACCGTATATATTCATTATTTATAATTTTAATTTTGCAGGCTTAGGGTTTGCCTTAGGCAAACGGTTAAAAATCAATCTATTGACCGCGTTCACATATGCCTTTGCGCTGGCTTCTATGATGTCCGTAGAGGTGCCTCTGCCGGAGACTTCATCTTTATTGGATTTGATCCTGACCGTGACTTCGCCCAGCGCGTCCTTGCCTCCTGTGATAGATTTTAAGGAATAATCCAGGAGTTTGCATTTTAAACCCGTTATCGCGTCTATGGCTTTGTAACACGCGTCCACCGGGCCGTCGCCAAAAGAAGACTTCTTTAACAATTTCGCGCCTTTTTTGAGGCCTATCGCAGCTTTTGGGGTGATTTTATTTCCGCTGGCTATGCTTAAATCCTCCAGGCGGTAGGTCTCAGGGATAGATACAATGCCGTCTTCAACTATCGATAAAAGATCTTCATCGAATATCTCTTTTTTCTTATCCGCGAGCGACTTGAAACGCTCGAATGCCTTGGCTAATCCTTTTTCATCAAGTTCAAAACCGAGTTTCACAAGCCTATCATTGAAGGCGTGCCTGCCGGAATGTTTTCCGAGGACAAGCCTTGTCCCGCCGAATCCGACATCTTCGGGTTTTATGATCTCATACGTTGAACGTTTCTTTAAAACGCCGTCCTGATGAATACCTGCTTCATGAGCAAAGGCATTATAACCCACTATTGCCTTATTGGGCTGTACAACAACGCCCGTGAGTTTACTGACTAACTTGCTTGTACGGTAAAGCTCTTTTGTATTTATATTTGTGCGGCAATCAAATAAATCCCTGCGCGTATTTATCGCCATAACAATTTCTTCAAGAGCGGCATTCCCCGCCCTTTCGCCTATACCGTTGATCGTGCATTCCACCTGCTCCGCGCCGTTCTGTACAGCAGAGAGAGAATTGCTCACTCCCAGGCCCAGGTCATTGTGGCAATGGACGCTGATAATGGCTTTATCTATATTAGAAACTCTCGTTTTTATTTCTTTTATAAGAGACCCAAACTCCATAGGCATTGCGTAGCCTACGGTATCAGGGATGTTTACGGTTTTTGCGCCTGCTTTTATAACAGATTCTACAACCTTGCAGAGAAAATCCCTCTCTGAGCGCGAAGCGTCTTCCGGAGAAAACTCCACGTCATCGCAGAATTTACGGGCATATCCCACAGCCCAGACCGCAAGCTTCAATATCTCGGATTCAGCCTTTTTGAGTTTATATTGCATGTGGATCTTTGAGGTAGCCAGAAAAACATGTATCCTGGGCCTCCTGGCAGGCTTAACCGCTCTCGCGCAAACCTCAATATCAGATTTTATGGCCCTTGCGAGCCCGCAGATTGAAGCGCCTTTTATCGCGCCGGCCACCTTATGAACAGCGTTAAAATCGCCTTTTGAGGCAATGGGAAAACCTGCCTCTATGACGTCAACGCCTAATCTCGCGAGCTGCCTGGCTATTTCTATTTTAGAATTCACGTCCAGGCTGGCCCCGGGCGACTGCTCGCCGTCCCTTAAAGTTGTGTCAAAAATTATTATACGTTTCATAATACTTTTGGCACACTAAAGTGTGCCCTACTACCTTATTGTCATTGCGAAGGCGAAGCCCGAAGCAATCTCATGAGATTGCTTCGCTCGTTTCACTCACTCGCAATGACATACAAAAGACCCTATTATTTTTTCATCCATGGCATCATTTCTCTGAGCGACTTGCCCACTGCCTCGATCTGATGCTCATCGCCTTCTTTCAACAGCTTGTTGAAATTCGGCCTAGCTGCCTCATTCTCCCTGATCCACTCCCTTGCAAATCTGCCTTTCTGAATCTCCTTCAAAATCTTTTTCATCTCTTTTCTGGTTCTTTCCGTAATGATTCTTTTGCCGCGCGTTAAATCCCCGTAACATGCGGTGTTAGAAACTCTTCTCCTCATCCCCGCAATCCCTGTTTCCTGAATAAGATCTGTTATAAGTTTTAATTCATGCAATACTTCGAAATACGCGATCTCAGGCTGATACCCCGCTTCTACCAATGTATCAAATCCCGCTTTTATCAGCTCGCTCACTCCGCCGCATAAAACCGCCTGTTCTCCAAAAAGGTCTGTCTCTGTTTCTTCTTTGAAAGTTGTTTCTATAACGCCTGCCTTGGCCGCGCCCAACCCCTTTGCATAAGCTAAAGCTAATTTTAACGCATTGCCTGTAGCGTCCTGGAAGATAGCGACCAGAGACGGCACACCTTTACCTTCTTCATACATCTTTCTTACCAATGCCCCGGGGCCTTTCGGCGCTACCATAAAGACATCTACGTTCTTCGAAGGTTTTATCTGTTTAAAATGAATATTGAATCCGTGAGAGAAACACAATGCCTTTCCTTTTTTCAGGTTAGGCTTTATGTATTCTTTGTATACCTTTGCCTGAACATGGTCCTGGGTAAGTATTTGTATTACATCTCCGAGTTTCGCGGCGTCACTGACAGGCATGGGTTTAAAACCGTCCTGCACGGCAAGCTTATAATTATCTGTTCCTTCTAATTCGCTCACGACTACATCTACGCCGCTATCCCGTAAATTCAAGGCCTGGCCTCTGCCCTGAATCCCGTATCCTATGATAGCCACTTTCTTGCCTTTAAGGAT
>JAGVFL010000169.1 GCA_020057645.1 Candidatus Omnitrophota bacterium | reverse complement strand
GTTTTAAAATTTTGCAGACTTAATAAGGCGATAGGTATTCTCCAGAATATATTCGAGCTCTTTCTTCTTAACACACAGGGGAAGAAATAGATAGATAATATTGCCCAATGGCCTCAAAACCAGGTTTCTCTTCAACCCCTCTTTGTATATTTTAAAACCGACTCTCTCCTTAAAGCCGAACGTTTCTTTTGTGTACTTGTTTTTCACTAACTCTAAAGCCCCGATCATTCCCAAATGCCGCACATCGCCTACCAAAGGCAGGCCCCTGAATTTTTCCAATCCTTCATGAAAAAACAATATTAAATCTTTTATCCGGTTTAATGTGTCTTCTTCCTCAAATATCCGCAGGCTGGCCAATGCGCAAGAAGATGCTACAGGGTTTCCGGTAAAGGTATGCCCATGATAAAATGTCTTTTTCTTTTCAAAGTCATCATAAAACGCTTCGTATATCTTATGGGTAGTAAGTGTGGCCGCAAAAGCAAGATACCCTGAAGTTATGCCCTTGGAAAGGCACATGAAGTCAGGCCGGATATCCACATGATCGCAGGCAAACATCTTTCCGGTCCGCCCGAAACCAGTAGCTACCTCGTCAACGATTAAATGCACATTGTATCTTTTGGCTAAATCCGCAACCTTTGATAAGTATTCCTTGGGATAAATAATCATGCCGCCTGCGGCCAGCACCAGAGGCTCAATAATTATCGCGGCGCAGGCTTCGGCAATTTTTTCCAGCAATTTTTCAAGTGGTTTTATGCAATCAATTTTGCACGCAGGCCTGTTTTTACCCATCGGACAGCGATAGCAATATGGCGAAGGTACCTTAAAAGAAGAAAAAAACATCGGAGAAAATATTTCGTTAAAAATATTTACTCCGCTCACGCTCATAGCGCCGATGGTGTCTCCGTGGTAGCCATGATGTAACGATATAAACCTGGTTTTCTTTGTCTTGCCTGTATTCTGCCAATATTGAAAAGACATCTTCAGCGCAACTTCCACAGAAGTAGAGCCGTTATCCGAAAAAAATACTTTGGTTAAATTCTTTGGCGCGATAGAGACGAGTTTTTCGGCAAGAAGAATGGCCGGCTTATGGGTAAAGCCGGCAAATAACACATGCTCAAAAGAATCCAGTTGTTTTTTAATAGCCTTTTTAATCTTTGGATGATTATGGCCGTGAATATTGCACCACCAGCTTGAGATCGTATCATAATAGAAATTTCCTTGATCATCGTAGAGCTTTGCGCCTTTTGCTTTTTCTATCAAAATGAGCGGAGTTTTTCTGCAATCCTTCATCTGAGTATAAGGATGCCAGATAAATTTCAAATCTTTCCCAATCCATCTATTCACATAACCGCTTTGCATATCCTCTTTCCTATGGGGGTAAACTCCTTATATAGCTTATCAAGCCTGCTATTCCTGGATAAAACCCCGAAAACCTTCTCCCGGCTTAACGTTTTTATAATCAGGGGGTTGTCACTGAGTATAATTTTATTCTCGAGCTCTGCATTATTAAATACTATTCCTAAAATTTTTATGCGCCTTCTTCTTAAGGCCTCTATGGTCAGAAGCGTATGATTAATCGCGCCTAACTTGTTCTGCGCCACAATTACTACGGATAGATCAAGTTTTTTAACTATATCTATCAGTAAATTTTTTTTATTCAAAGGGACTAAAACCCCTCCTGTGCCTTCCGTTATCACGAAATCGAATTTTCCGGATAATATCCGGAAGCTTTTTATAATCTTATCTGGATAGATTCTCTTATTCTCAATTGAGGAGGATAGATGAGGGGAACCGGCTGTTTTAAACATGTAAGGCAAGACAAAATTCAAAAGATCTTTTACATCTCTTTTTTTGCGCCCCATAATTTTAAGGTGCAGTCCGACATCCGTAGAGGTAAAATCAGAGCACCCTGTCTGAACCCACTTCTGCGTAACTACATTAGACCCGTTTTCCAGCAGATACCTTGCCAGAAGCCCCGTGACTATGGTTTTACCTACCCCCGTATCAGTACCTGTAACAAATATCCCTCTCACCCCGCTCTTCCTCCCAATTGTCTATCCCGCTCTTAGGAAGGGCGGGGTTCATTCTATGCGCCCCTGACAAAAGAAAATCTGATAGGTTGCCTTTATCCCGTGGAACTTATCCAGATAGGCCTGCTCTATTTCTTTCAGTGCCCTGCGGTCAAAAGAAATCCTGCTGCCAAGGCCGTTTCCCCGCGCCCCGGTATATTTTATTTTATTCAAAAGGCCTGCGAGGCTTACAAAAGATTCTTCATATCTCATTTCTTTTATTGTTACTTCTTTGAAATTATCGCGAAGAATCCTCTCTGCTTTCCCTGCCGGGATAAAATCATCTGCCGCAATAGAATTATCCTTCAAAACGCTTCTCAGGGTAGAATTTAACTCCCTAAATGTGAACGGGCCGAATGTGGAAAATAAAATAACGCCGTTTTTTCCAAGCAGGGCTCTATATTTTAATAAGGCCCGCTCTAAATCCTCAAACCACTGGAAACAGGCGTTGGAAGTTATCAGATCAAATTCTTCATTCAAATCCATATTTTCAGCATCCGCTACCACAAATTCAATGCCTTTATTCCGTAGTTTATCGTCGGCAACCTCGATCATTTTATCAGATATGTCCACAGCCTTAATCCTGGCCTTTTTAAATTTCTCTCTGAGTAAAAGCGTATAATTACCGGTCCCGCAGCCCACTTCCATGATCCTGTTAAACCTGCCTTTTTTTATCCGTCTTAAGAGTTCAAAAGCCGCCTTTCTCTGTACGTCAGAATACCTGTCATATGCATAGGCATACCTGGAGAAATTCCTGACCATAGTTTTTTTATCCATTGAATTTTTCCCTGAAATCAGGATTTAAAAATAAAAGATGACCTGATTTATTTAAAACAGTGAACTCCGCATGCCTCAGACAGGACTTTATTTCAAGGGCTTCCTTAAGAGGCGCTATCCTATCTTGTCCGCCATGAAAGATTCTGATATTTTTTACTCCGGATAAAGACTCAGCCTTTATCTCTGCGCAGGAAAGATAATCTAATCCGCGTATCAGATATTCAAGGCTTATCTGATCCAGGTATTTCTTTAAAAGGAGCTTTTTAAACCAGCTGCGCTGTTTATTATCATCCGCAGAAAAACAATTAAGATAAAACTTATAAAGAAAAACCCTTTTATTCTGTTTAAGCTTACGCCTTATTTCTTTCAGCGCATTTTGATCGTATCTCTTGCGTATGCCGACTAAAATAAGTTCATCTATCCTTCCAGTATTATGTAAAGCAAAGTCCGAGGCCAGGAACCCCCCTTGCGACCAGCCAAAGAGCGAAACACGCTCTATAGATGATGCTTTCAAAAATTCTAATAAACCGTCTTTAAAATCAACGGGATTAAAATCAACGGGCAATACATAATTGTAGTTTAAGTCCATGGTATCAAAAATCTGATAATCCGTGGCCCACCCCGGCACCAATACAATGGTTTTTTTAAAACCCCTCTCGACTATCCTAAATTTTGATTCCGCGTATATCATCAATGAGTTTTTGTAAAATTTCTTTTGTATGATAGCAGGTAAGGGAAAACCTTAATCGTTCTTGCCCTCGCGCAACAGTAGGCGGCCTTATGGGCAGAACCCAATACCCTTTCTCCCGCAGGCAAGCGGCAAATTCTACAGCCTTAAGATTATCGCCGATAATTACAGGGACTATCTGGGAATCCCCTCTTACGTCAAAGCCGCTGCCTTTCAAGGCATCGCGAAAATATCCGGCAGATTCTAAAAGCCTCTTCCTGCGGTCAGGCTCATCTTCAATGAGCGCGATGCTTTCCAGGTCAGCTGAGATTACGCCGGGAGGTAACGCTGTTGAATATATGAAACTTCTGCAGGTATTTATCAGGTAAAGGACTGTTTTTCTTGAAGCGGCTAAATAAGCGCCGAAGCCTCCCAATGCCTTGCTGAAAGTGCCCATAATAAAATCAACTTGAGCCTGTAGCCCCTGTTCTTCAACTATACCGCTGCCGCTTGCGCCAAATATACCTGTCGCGTGGGCTTCATCAACCATGATTTCACAATTGTATTTTTCCTTCAGGCTTACCAGGTCTTTTAACAGGCACTTATCGCCATCCATGCTGAAAACTGTCTCTGTGATAATCAGGGCCTTCCTGTATCTTGCTCTTTCTTTTTTGAGCAAAGATTCAAGATGCCGGCCATCATTGTGATGAAAACGGAAAAACCTTGCACCAGATAATAAAATACCGTCGATAATACTGGTATGATTCAGGCGATCTGAAAATATGCAATCGCCCTTTGTAAAAAGCGTACTTATAATCCCCAGGTTTCCCTGATATCCGGAGTTAAAGACTAGGGCAGCTTCTTTGTTTTTAAACTGCGCGATTTTCTCTTCAAGCAGATGATGCAGCGTCAAATCCCCGCTGAGAAGGCGGGATGCAGAACTGGAAGTGCCAAACTCGTCTATCGCATTTTTGGCCGCCTTGATAAGCCTTGGATGCCCGGACAATCCCAAATAGTCGTTAGAAGAAAAATCAATATATTCTTTATCTTCTACTCTAATCCTGCCTTTATGCCTGCTGGAGACAGGCCTTAAATTTCTTAAAAGCCCGCTCTCTTGTTTTTCTTTTAAGAATTCGTCTATTTCTGCCATAACATTTTGACCTCTTCAATCATTTTCCAGTCTTCGTCAACTTCTCTTCCCTTAATGGTTAAATAACCCCCTATAAGCATCCCATTGGCTCCTGCCATAAAGGCCATGGCCTGAAAATCCTTCAGTATAGATTCCCTGCCTGCCGCTATTTTTATCGTCTTCGCCTTCAGGATAATCCTGAATAGCGCTATTGTTTTTATTGCTTCGCTCGGGGACAGCGCAGTCCTGTTTTCAAAAGAAGTGCCTTTTACAGGAACCAATATATTTACAGGCACAGAGTCTACGTCCAGTTCTTTTAATGCAAGCGCCATCTGGATTCTGTAGATCG
>JAGVFL010000092.1 GCA_020057645.1 Candidatus Omnitrophota bacterium | reverse complement strand
GAAATCCTTTGCGTTAAAAGATATTCTACGCCCAGCAGTCCGGAAATCATATTGCGCTTTAAATTCAAGGCGCTGAAAAAACTTGGTTTTTCTATTACTAAAAAATTAAAATCGGTGTACACTATTATCTTTCCGGAAAACGTCTTATCTAAAAGTACACCGAACCCGTAATCAATCTCCCCGCTTCCCAGTAAAGACCTTTTTTCGCCCGTAGGCAATTTAACAGCTGCCCTGAAAGACACGTTGGGCCAAAAACCATTCCCGCCTTCTTCTGAAATCTGGTACTTTGCCTTCAACACAATGTCGCCCAGCCCATCGGAAGCATTGGTTCTTTTTATCAAGTACTGATTATTATAAATAAATGAATAGTTAAAATCATATGCTCCCTGACGCGTCCTGGAGCGCGGGGTTGTCGCTCCGACAGTATCTTCAAATCCTTCTACAAATTCGTCAAGATAGCCGCGCGATAAACTCAAATAAGGCACCTCCAGCCCGGCTTCAAGTTTTTCAGAAAGGCCGTATCTTAAATCCAAGGTCATCCTGGAAACCTCCGCGTCAATATTTATGTTATATAACGACGAGACCGGGGTAAAACAGCTCACCGTTACGTTTGAAACAGTATAGCCGGCATTGACGTCAAATTTACCCTGCTTTACTACGCTTGCCCTGTCAGGTTCCATCTGCAGGTAAAACAGATAGAGCGGCATCTGGTTGCGTATCGGTATGGGGCCTGCCCTGTACCCGAGCGGAGCGAGTGGTTCAGGGCCGGTTTTCGCAAAAACGCTTGTGGCGCAAAACAACAAAAAGAATAAAATTATGCCGACCCGTATCTTATATTTTTCCAATTTTTTTCTCTCCTCTCTCTTGAAAAAATGATTTTATATGGTATAATTGTTATAGCCGATAAGGGCAAACCCTGAGAAATCAGGGGGCGCAAAGCCTACGGGCCTAAGTTATTCTGACAAGCCGTAACCTCAGCGAATGCAAAGGGTTAGTTAGGCAGTCAGTAATAATATGGCGGCTGGGTTGCCGAGCGATGAAAAGCCGAGCTGTAAGCCTTTATCGGCTTTTTCTTTTTTTTATGCCTTGGACTTAATCCTGTCAAATATCTCCGTAAATTCACTTTCCAGAACAAACGAAAGCGCTATCGCGCAACCCGTGAGGCTTTTTATTTTAGCCAGGGCTTCCATATTCTTGGGATCCAGCATCGCTAAAAGAAGCGTATTTTTATCTTTTCTTACAGGCAAAACGCCGTAATTTTTCATTACGTCAAAAGATATCTTGGATATTATTTCTTCTAACTCTCCGTTTTCGCTCAAATTGCGGATATCAAAATGCGGGACGTTAAATTGCGATTCCAGGGCTCTCGCGATATCGCCAGAACTGGCCATGCCCAGGTTTATAATGCTCTGGCCTATTTTCTGGCCCGTGGTCCAGTGTTTATTAAGCGCTGTTTCAAGCTGTTCAGCCGTAATTATCTGGGATTCAAGCAATATCTGGCCGAGGGGTTTATGTTTGAATTTCTCTTCTTTATCGGGGATTTTAGTTTCTTCCTTATAAGGCTCGTCAATAAACACCCTTTTCTCATTTTGCCTGCGGTTCACGAGAAAATTACTGCCCGGCAGCGTCTTTAAATAACCCTTTATCTCCGTGATTATCTCCATCAGTTCCACCATATTTTTTATGGGAAAATGCTTATTATTCGCTATGGCTACGGAAATGCTCATGAGCGGCATGTTAATGACATTCCCGCGCCTGTCTTTGGAAACTATATAAGTCCTCTCCCTGTCCTCTTTTGAATAATGAAAATGCATGGCCCTGTTAAAAGCGAGTATTGACTCGGACGCAACCAGTCTGTCCCTGTCAGGCGTCGTGACCACCACAAAATCATCGCCTCCTATGTGGCCTACAAAATCGTGCGGATTGCCGTATCTTTTGACCGTGGTAGCTATGATGTAAGCGACGTGCCTTATGACGCTGTCGCCTTTCATGTAACCGTATTTATCGTTAAACGATTTGAAATTATCTATATCGTAATATGCGACTGAAAAAAGCTTTTTCTCGTCCATTCTTGAGTGTATGGCCTTTTCTATCTGCTTATTTCCGGGAAGTTTTGTTAAGGCGTTTGCGTAAAGCTGGTGGCTGGTCCTGCGCAAGGCAAGCTCCATCCTGACTTCCAGGTCTATTGGATCAGGGGGATTGGCGATATAATCGTCCACGCCCTGCTCTATCTCCAGCATCTTTTTTCTTATCTGCTTCTTGTCTATGAGGACTATTATGGGAATATGCGCGGTGAGAAAATCTTCCTTTAATACCTTGGATACCTCGAGGCCTTCCATATCCGGCAGGCCCCAGTCTATTATTATAATATCAGGCTGTTCCCGCCTTACTGCGTCTAAAACAGCCGAGCCTTTGGTAATAGTGACTATCTCGTAATCCCACGCCTTGATAAGATATTGTATTATCTCCGCAATGCCTGCTTCGTGCTCAGCTAATAATGCTTTCTTTTTCCCAGCGTCCATTGGTATTTATTATATCTCAGAAAAATACCCATGTCAATTAAATAGATAATGGCCAAAATAGGGTTGCAAAGATGGGCGTTTTCGGATATACTGCACTTTATGAAACTTTCTATTTTAATCCCAGCTTATAATGAAGAAGGCTCAATTGCTCAGGTGATGCAGG
>JAGVFL010000105.1 GCA_020057645.1 Candidatus Omnitrophota bacterium | reverse complement strand
CAATGAAAAATGCGGTGGTTGTAAATTATGCATTAAGTCCTGCCCATTCGGAGCGATTGAAGTGGTCAATAAAAAGGCAGTCATAGACCTTAATAAATGCACATTGTGCGGGGCGTGCATAGAATCGTGCAAATTTGACGCGATTGTGCTTACAAAACTCAGCCCTACGGATATACAATTTCCTAATAAATTCGGCCAGTATAAAGATGTTTGGGTGTTATGCGAGCAGAAAAAAGGAGTCGTGCAGAGCGTTGCGTATGAACTCATGGGCAAGGGCAGAGAGCTTGCGGATACGCTCGGCGTTGAATTGTGCGGCGTTTTGTTGGGCGAGGGCATGAAGGAAGAGGCGCAGAAGGTTATACATAGAGGAGTTAATAAGGTATATCTTGTGGATTCTCCCGCGTTAAAACATTATCAGGACGAGCCGTATTCAAAGGTGTTGATTCAGCTGATAAAAGAATACAAACCTGAAATAGTGCTTTGCGGCGCCACTTCAATAGGCAGGTCGTTGATAGCGAGGGTCGCGATAAGCGTTCACGCGGGTCTCACGGCAGACTGCACAGGCCTGGATATAGATAAAAAAGAAAAACTGCTTTTACAAACCAGGCCGGCCTTTGGAGGCAATATCATGGCCACCATCATCTGCCCGAATCACAGGCCTCAGATGTCGACTGTAAGGCATAAGGTAATGAAAGAGGCTGTTGAAAATAAGCACCACAAGGGAAAGATTATAGAAAAGAGTTACGACAGCCAGGTTTATTCTTCCAGGACAAGGCTTCTTGATGTCGTGGAAGAGATAGAAGAAACAGTTAATTTAACAGAGGCAAACGTGATTGTTTCCGGAGGAAGAGGCATGCAGTCTCCTGAAAATTTTAAACTGATTGAAGACTTGGCAAAGGCCCTGGGCGGGGCTGTGGGCGCGTCGCGCGCCGCGGTTGACAGCGGCTGGAAAACTTATTCGCACCAGGTGGGGCAGACAGGGAAAACAGTGTGCCCGAAGATTTACATAGCCTGCGGCATATCAGGCCAGATCCAGCATCTTGTGGGCATGCAGTCTTCGGAGATAATAGTAGCTATAAATAAAGACCCTCACGCGCCTATATTCAGCGTAGCGACATATGGAATTGTCGGAGATTTATTCGAGATATTGCCGGAATTAACAAGAAGGTTTAAAGAGGTATTGAGAAGATAAATTTGCACGATTAACATATGTCATTGCGAGTCCCGTAGGGACGAAGCAATCCCTTTTTTTGAGATTGCTTCGCTCATTTCATTCGCTCGCAATGACAATGGGCGAAAAAGTATGTATTTCAAATCTATAGAATTATTCGGTTTTAAATCTTTCGCCGACAGGACAAGGCTGGATTTTGAGCCTGGTATTACCGCTATTGTGGGTCCCAATGGATGTGGAAAATCCAATATTGCCGATGCCATAAAATGGGTCCTGGGCGAACAATCCGCAAAGGTACTTCGCGGCGGCAAGATGGAAGACGTTATTTTTAACGGCACCGACGGCAAGGAGCCTGTAAGTTTCGCAGAAGTCTCCCTCACGCTTTCCAACCAAGACAGGATGCTCCCGATAGAATACGACGAGGTCACGGTTACGAGGCGCCTATACCGCTCGGGAGAGAGCGAATACCTTTTAAATAAAACGCAGGTCCGGCTCAAGGATATCAATGAACTTTTTATGGGCACCGGCATAGGCACAAGCGCTTATTCTCTTATAGAGCAGGGCAAGATAGACCAGATCCTGAGTTCAAAGCCGGAAGACAGGCGCGAGGTCTTTGAAGAGGCAAGCGGTATCACAAAATACAAGACAAAAAAGAAAGAGGCATTGCGAAAACTGGAAGAGACAGAGCAGAATCTATTGAGGATAAACGACATAATAGTAGAAGTGAAGCGCCAGATCAATTCCATAGAACGCCAGGCAAAAAAAGCGGAACGTTATAAAGAACGCTATGAAGAATTAAAATCAGTTGAGCTGAAGCTTTCAAGGATAGATCTCGAAATATTAAAAAGCAAGAACACGAATTCCGAAGTGAATATAAATGAGCTGAAGCAGAAAGAATCAGAGCTCAATGCCGAGCTGAACAAGATATCGCAAGATTTGTCATCGTTGAACAGAGACAGGCCGCAGGTGGAAACCAAGAGAATGGACCTGAAATCCAGGATAGTAGAGCTCAATTCCGAAGTCTCAAAAGCCATGGATAAGATTTCCATGAATAAAGAAAGGGTGGAAGAGCTTACAAAACGCCGCTCAGGCCTCGAGGCAGAGATAGAAAAAGGCATGGACATACTTTTGTCTCAGGAAAAAGAGATAGCGAATCTCAAGGAAAAGATATCTGTCATGGAAAAAGAAGACAATGAAAGGATTAGCAGTGCGGTAGAAAAAGAAAAAAGATTTGAAGAGATATCAAAGACGATAAAAACGAGCGGAATAACGCTGTCTACTTCAAAGGCCAATATCATAGATATTGCTTCAAAGCAGGCCAAGCTGAGAAATCAGGTGGCAAAGATATCCGCTACTATCTCGACTCACGACGCGAGGTTTAAGAGGCTGGAGTCAGAAAGATCAGCTGTCTCGGAGGAGAAAAACAACCTGCAGCTGAGATTGAACGAGGTCATAACAGAGATAACCGCGATTGAAAAAGAAGCAGCCGGCCTTAAGGCAGAAAGAGATAATATCTCCGGTTCCGTGTCAGCAATCCGAAATCAGATAGACTTGCTTACAGAGGAGTCCAAAAAAATACAGACGGATCTGGCATCCAGTAAATCCAAGTTAGAATTTCTGGAGGAGGCCAGGCTTAAATATGAAGGTTTTTCCGCAGGCGTAAAAGCAATACTTGGAAGCCAGTCCAGAATATATGGTATCAGGGATTGCCTTGCAAATCTTTTAACAGTCCATAGAGGTTATGAGGCTGCGATAGAGGCTGCGATGCCTGAATATCTTCAGAGCATAGTAGCGGATAACATAGAATCCGTGGACAAGGCTATCTTGTATCTTAAAGAGCAT
>JAGVFL010000087.1 GCA_020057645.1 Candidatus Omnitrophota bacterium | reverse complement strand
CTGTTGTAAGAAATCTGCCATTGATTCTCATAATGAACTATTCTAACACCTTGCTCAAAAACGGTCAACCGTAGTTTGTAGGGAACGGCCGCGGCCGTTTCCTACTATATATTAAAATGCCCAAACCTTATGCCTGCGAAAAACTCCGCCAGGAAAAATATAGTATTTGCCAGCGTATTATTACAATAAGCGAGTACATCCCCTATAAAAGGCAGCCAGCCAAGCGCGACAAAACACATGCCCCCTATCATTAGCGCAAACATAAGCGGGACTATCAGGATATTTGAAATAACTGCTATGGGCGTTCCCATCCTGAAATAATACAAAATAAAAGGAAACGTGCCTAACGTGGCTGAAACAGAGACCGCAAAAGGTTCCAGCAAATATTTCCTTACATAAAAATTCCAATCCTTTTTTACTATCCGCATTAATTTAGGCGCGAGATAAACCATCGACAGAACCGCTATGAATGATAGCTGAAAACCTACGTCAAAGATGTCCTTAGGGTTTATTATCAATATGAAAAACGCCGCGGCCCCAAGAGAATTATAAGCGTCCACAGGCCTGCCTAATAATAAGCCTGCCAGAAAAACAATGCACATGATAGTTGCCCTCACGACAGACGCGCTTGAGCCTGTCAGTATCATTAGAAAAACCAAGAGCAGCATTGTAAGCGTGTAATAAACTTTTCTCCTTATCCTTAGAAGTTTAAAAAAATATAAAAATGCGGCTGCCATAAGCGCTACGTTTAACCCGCTTATGGCAAGTATATGCATTGTGCCTGAATTTCTGAAAGATTCGTTTAATTTTTTAGGAAGCTCTGAACGGTCTCCCAGCAGAATGGCCCTCAAAAAAGCCCCGCTTTCAATAGGCATCTTTTCAAGAAACTGATTTTTCAGTTTCTCTCGAATAAGATAGGCATATCTCAGGACAGGGTTTGTTTTATAATTGCGCGATAATAACGTTACATTTTTTTCTGATGCGTTTATAATAGCGAAAATATTCTGGTTCTCGAGATACTCTTTATAATTAAAATTGCTTCTATTTGTCATTGCGAGGAGTCCGCTGCGGTTTTTGGCGGACGACGAAGCAATCTCAGAGATTGCTTCGGGCTTCGCCCTCGCAATGACACTTTCGAATGGCCTTTTTATCGTCCCCTTTACCATCAGCCTATCTCCATACTGATAATCCTTTTCCGTCTGTATCCTGACGAGCGCCAATCCATTTATTTTTTGCCATTCCCCTTCAGCCTTCAGCTTAGAGGCGTGGGTTCTCAGAGCTTCTACCTCAAAAATATACCTTGAACTAACCTTGCCATAATACACGCCTCTTGCTTCAGCAGGGCTTTTTATAACGCCTGTTATTTCTGCTTTAACTTTATCCTTTCCTAAAAAATGGTTGATGTGATCAGGCGGGAATATATTGGAATTCAGATATAAAAGTGAACCCAGAGAGGTTATTGATAAAAATAAAAATATTTTTGAAATTTTAAGGAATTTTAAAGATACTACGGCAGATAAAATGAAAATTAAAGTTACTATAAACGCGAGAGTAAGATTTAATAACTTAGGGATACGCGCTGCTAAAAGTATGCCTATAATAAAGAAAATACAGATTGCGGCAATAGGCCTTTTATCCATTTTATGACCGGTGCATATATTATTGTTTTTGAGGCTGGGTATTATTTTCTATCGGTGCAGGGGATGCAGCTGAAGAGTCTCTTTCTTTAATAAGCCCCTTTTCTCTCGCAAAATCTACTATATCTCTTGCTGCTGTCTTGAAAAGCCCTGCTCCGTTCCTGACCAATGGTACTGAAGTTATCCTGTCCCCTTTATATAATAAATAAAAACCCATCCTCATTTTTTGCAATGACAACAATATCATTTTATGTTGTTTTGCCATAAAAATAGGGGGTTTTACAGCGCGCAGCTGGCCAAGATATTCCGTCATCTGCTTAACCGCAGGCCCTAATGAAACGATGTTCTGGCTTATGTTTCTCGAGGTTATCTGAATATTTATCAATACAGAATTAATTTTCGATATATATTGTTTCATCTCTTCTTTTGTGTCCTGACAATAACCTGTGCCACAGAGAATAAACATAACTATAGAAATAAGCGATATTATTTTTTTAATTTTCCCCATCTTTATCCTCCATATCTTCAAAACCTGTTACAAAATTCCCTGTGAAATATATACATTTATTTCTGGAAAAATGCCTGAAATCAAGCGGGGCATTGTGAAACCACGCATTGTATACCCACGCCTCTTTCTCCAGGCCCATATCATCGTAACCTATTTTTTTTATCTCGCTCGGTTCTCCCCATTTCTCGATTACCTCATCCTTGCTGGTCCCGCGCGATACCATTGTCTTCGTGCTCAAAGGATGGGTTATGGCATAATACGCGCCTGGCGCCTTAACGTCAGCGCAGCCGGATAAAATTAAAACATTGCACATTACGCATAAAACATTGCGAAAGCTTCTCATTTTATTTTATAATATATTCTACTAACTTTATATTAAAATCTTCTAAATCCTTGAAATCCTTGCTGTAAACGCCTGAGATAGCGTCTTTAAATGATTTATCTTTAAGCACAAGGCCGCAGAATTTTCTGAATTTTTCCCTGCCGCACTGCGTTATTAAGAATTCCACTAATTTTTCCGATTGCGCGTAAAAAAGTTCCCTCGCATTTTTACCTTCTGGATAAGTCGCTATGCGAAGCAGATCTCCCAGAAGTATATGGGTGCCCTGTTTTATGCTTTTTATAAGAAGTTCGTTCGAAATGCTAGTAAGGCTTGCTTCGTAATTAGCAAGCCCTTCATTCAACCACAGCGGTATGGTATTTTTCCCGGCCACCTCTTTGAAAATAAGATGCGTCAATTCGTGCGGAAAAGTCAAGGCCAGATATCCTTCGGATAACGCGCATAGAAACATCTCTGTTTCGCCGTAATTAGGCACAAAGCCTCCCACGAGATCCGCATTAAAACCTATGCTTCTTAAAAAATCTTTCCATTTATCAGGGCTTTCCACTATAAATACCTGGCATTTCCTGTCCCACTTAAAATCCTTTTCATACCCAAGATCGTATATAATTTTTTCAAAATAATATTCGGCTTTATCGCTAACTATCTTTGCCTGGTTAAGGTCCCTGTAAAATACGGAAAAATGTTCGCTTTCGCGCAAAAACCAGTTTCCTTTGGCTAAAAGCTTTTTGGCTATATCCGATCTTGCCATGTTATCGTCTTTTAATGAAAATCTTTTTTCTCCGAATCCTTTATCGCTATCCTTGGCAAGGCTTGCTACCTGAAGCCTTTCTTTCTCTTCCGGTGTCATCCATGCGTCTTTATATTTTACAAGCTCTTTTTTCAGCTGTTCTTCCTCAAAGACATCTCTTGCTATCTCCTTGACCTCTGCCTTGTTCCTGCCTATGCCCCAGCTTTCTTCCATCTTCGAATGCTGTTCTTCGGATTCTTTTTCCATGCTCTTTATGTCATCTTTTGAAAAAGTAACCTTCGCGCCCGGATTTATCTTCAGCTCCAACGATCTGTCTGTTTCTTTGGTAATTATACCCCTGACCCTGTTACCGTTTTTCAGATAAACAATATCTGCAAGCGTTTGCTGGCTGAAGAATAGAAGCAGAAAAGAAATCAGTATAATTATTTTTTTAATCATGTATACACGCCAAAGTTTACACTTTGACAATGTCAGTTTGTCAATTTACAGCATTTATCAGATTACTAAATTCACAAGCTTACCTTTCACTATTATGATTTTCCTGGGCTCTTTTCCCGCTGTCCATTTGTTAATAACAGGGTCTTTTAAAACTAATTTTTTAATTTCATCCTCGCCTGCCTCAGAAGGCGCTTCTATCTTTGACCTCAGCTTCCCGTTTATCTGGATAGGAAATTCGATTGTACTCTGACTCAATGCGTTTTTATCATACATAGGCCACTCGGCCTTAAACACGCTTTCTTTATTGCCGAGTTTCTGCCACATCTCTTCGGCTATATGCGGCACAAATGGCGCCAATAAAATAACTATTGTCTGGATTGCCTGCTTCAGCTCTAGGCTCGAGGCTTGAGGCTCTAAGCTTATATAATCATATGTCTCATTGACCAATTCCATTATAGAACTAATAGCTGTATTAAAATGAAACGTGCCTTCCATATCCTCCGTAACTTTTTTGATGGTAGCATG
>JAGVFL010000086.1 GCA_020057645.1 Candidatus Omnitrophota bacterium | reverse complement strand
TCTTGGTAAATCTCTTTAGACCCTATTTCTAAATAATAAGTATCTTTCCATGTATCTTTATATTTTTTTCTTAAATAAATCTTATGTTTTGAATCCATAACTTTTTTGACTTTTTCAAGAAGACCATAGTCAACTGACACAAACTGTATATATTTAGAACCCCCTGAATTTATAAACATCCCGCCATCTGCTGAAAAATATCCCAGGACATAAGCCATTTCAGGGGCCCATGTTTTGAAAAAATCTACATTAATCCTTCCTTTTGTTCTTTGTATTCTTTTGTCAGGCCCTTTTATTTTCTTTTGTTTAATGCCTATTATATAGGGCCAATTCGTTAAATTTTTATTAGTAAACCTGTGGCAGCTTTTACTTGGTATACCATACTTCTTGAACCACCTTGTTATAGTAGGCCTTGGAACCCCAAGGATCTTGCCTATATCCTTATGTATCATATCCTTTTGCCAATGCATTTTGTGCAGGAATCTTTTTAAGCTCATGCCGATCTTCTTTTCCAGCCGTCTAATGCGTCTTAAATAACACTTTTCAGCCATAAATGCCTCTATATATTAGACACATTCTGAGGCGATTTTCTTTCAAAAATCTTTATTTTTTTATTTCGAGGTCGCGAGTTCGAGCCCCGTCTCCCGCTCCAGATTTTTAATGGGCTCGAAGAGAGCCCTGTTTTGAAATGCGACAAATAGGAGCATTTTAAGGGCGAGTGGCCGACCCGCCGTAGGCGGGCGCCGAATCCCGTCGTCCCCGCCAGTTGAAACTACCTTGCGATTTTGCGATTAAATCAAAGGGTTTATTATAAGAAACTAAAAGGGTTAGGTCTTTTAAAAAGAAGTTCGAGCCGAGAATTTTTAAAATTTCTTTTTTAGGGCTTAAAGTTTCCTGCCAAGCGGCAGAACCTGCCTGATTACAAGTAGTTAAAAAGTTTTTGGAGGGTTCCGCGAATTGACTGATTTTCCTGCTACTTTTACTTGGGCCACAATCCTATTGTAAGACTTTCCTACTGATTTATAAGAAATAGTCTTGGCTTTTATCATGTTCTTTAAATCGGCTTTGGCTTGCGATCCTCCTTTAGTTCCCACCTCGGGAGCATATACATTTGCTAACCTTATCACTTTTCTTGGAATCTTAAAAGTGTCTCCATCGATAATCTTTGTTACTTTTGCTTTTGGCATATAACCTCCTTTTTTTAATATTTTTACTTGACTTTAAGTAATGTCAATAGTATAATCGAAAATAAATCGAAAGTCAAGGCGAATATTTCTGGAGGCTTAATGCTTACAAAACGACAAAAACAAGCATTGGATTATATCAAAAAATATATTAAACAACATGATTATGCGCCTTCCTTAGAAGAAATAAAAAAGCATTTACGGTTGTCCTCTGTATCTACTGCCCACTTTCATGTTAAATCTTTGCAAAGCATGGGATATCTACAAAAGGAAGAAAACCAGCCAAGAGCATTAACTACGAAGAAAAACCTCCAAGCTATTGAAATACCTATAATAGGAACCATTGCTGCCGGACAACCCATTGAAGCAGTCGAGGTGCCCGATGAAACTATTGCTCTATCAAGAAACGAGGTTAGCAGATTTGGTAAATATTATGCTTTGCGTGTTACTGGCAATAGTATGATTGATGAAGGGATTTTTGACGGCGATATCGTTGTTATAAAAAAACAAGAAACTGCTGATAATGGGCAGACTGTTGTCGCGATTGTTGATGAAAATAAAGCTACATTAAAAAAAATATATAAAGAACAAAACCGCATAAGATTACAACCAGCGAATCCTGATCTTTTTCCAACTTATCGTAAAGAAGTTGAAATCAGAGGCATCGTTGTAAAGATAATCAGAAACATAGAAACACAAACAGAAAAAGAAACCCTTAAAGGCTCCGAGTTAAAAAGAAGGATTGATTATTCATGGGATTATAAGGGAGAAAAAACAAAATCCTATACCCATGGATTGCATACTTATCCTGCTATGTTTATACCCCAAGTTGCAAGGCGTTTGTTGGAAACCTATAGTAAAAAAGGTGATACTATCTGTGATATTTTTTGTGGATCCGGCACTGCTTTAGTGGAAAGTAGACTATTAGGCAGAAATGCGTACGGCATAGATTTAAATCCTTTGGCTATATTTCTAGCAAAGGTTAAAACAACAGAGATAAATCCCTCTGTTCTCGGCAAAGAATATTTTAATCTGCTTGAAAGAATTAACCGAATAAAAAATATAAAGGATATACGGCCAAGCTTTAAGAATATTGATTTTTGGTTTAAAGAAAATGTTATTGAAACATTGTCTAGGATAAAAAAAGCTATTAGAGAAATCGAGAATGAAAAAATAGCAAATTTTTTCCTTGTTTCTTTTAGCGAAACGGTCAGGCTATCATCTAATACAAAAAGCAATGAATTTAAGCTTGTTCGAATGAAAGGGGCAAAACTAGAAAATCATAATCCTAATATTATCGGAATTTTTAAGAAGAGAACAGAGCTAAATATTGAAAGAATGCGTAAATTTTGCCAAGATGTCGATAAAAATACATGGGCTAAACCAATTTATGGGGATACTTCAGAAATTACCACTATTAAAGATAACTCTATAGATTGTATAATTACATCCCCGCCATATGGTGACAGCCGCACAACTGTAGCTTATGGACAGTTTTCAAGATTATCTGCACAATGGATTGATCTTTTTGATGACCCCAATATCGCATCGAGTGTAGATAATCAATTATTGGGTGGCAAATCTATAAACACCCTCTCTCATTCACTCAATTCATTACACCTAAAGGAAACGTTAGAGAATATTCAAAAAAAGGATGAAAAAAGAGCTCGGGAAGTCTTAAGTTTTTACATTGGCTTAAACGAATGTTTAAAAAAAGCTTACGATATACTGAAAAAAAATAAATATTTTTGTTTAGTCATCGGCAATCGCTCAGTCAAACAAGTACGGATACCGACAGATTTTATTGTAGCAGAATTGGGTGGAAAGACTGGTTTTACTTGCGAGGACATCTTTGTAAGAAACATTCCTGGTAAAAGAATGCCAATAAAAAACTCTCCATCAAATATAGTTGGAGAGCTTGAAGAAACAATGACTAAAGAAAGTATCGTTATATTAAGAAAAAGCTAAATGATTTGCTCGTATTTATCGTATAAATGCAAAAAGTCTTTCTTATTAATTCTAAATCCGGTACCATGATCTTGATATTTTCCTGTAGAGTACCCGCTTCTATAAACACCTATACGAATATCGACTTTTAATTTATCCTCTCGAATTGCAGTTTTAAACTTTTCGATGTTTAGATCAGATAATAAATAGGCTTCTGCAAAACGGAAGCTTTCTTCAAATGTTTTTCTTTCTCCTTCAGATTCTGCAAATACTAATAAAATCTTATTAGATTTAGCTCTCAAAACATCATAAAATATCGTCATAGGCCAAAATGCTTCTATATTATCCTTATTTTCGAGCTCCAATCTATCTTCTGCGATTCTAATCCTAAATCCCTGCGGATTGTATCTTGAAGCGTAAACTGTAGAATGTAAACAATAATAACCATACTTATCCCTATATTTGTATTTTTCAAATAAAACTCTATTCGTTCCTAATGGCTTGGGTGCCTTTGTAGCAACCGTTAACATACTCTGGGAATCAATTCTTTTTGCCTTTAATTCAATATCTCCAACATCTGGTAATCTAAGATTATTTTCCTCTATGCCCAATAAATCTTCTAAAGTTTTACCTATTCCAGTATCATCTAATCTATGAGTTTTAATAAATCCCCTATTTTTAATTTCTAAAATTTTTTGGGTTAGTTCTTGAAGATTCATAATAATTTTACTTTTTAACTAAGGCCTCAACAGGAACTCCTAATGCGTCAGCTATCTTCTCCACATTAATCAAGCTAACATTCCTCTCGCACCTCTCGATGCTTCCAATATAAGTCCTATGGAGCCCTGTTCGCACCGCAAGCTCCTCTTGAGTCCATCCTCTAGATTTTCTTAATCTTCTAATTTTATCGCTAAATCTTTTAAGTATTTTATGTCCCATGGTATATATTATTGCATTTTTGCTACTTATTGTCTACAATACTATAAGTAGCATTTTTATTGACATCTTTGATGATTTTAAGTATCATATAACTATATTTTATCAAAAAAGTCGGCAGGATATTCTTTTCCAAAAAGGCAATATTTTCGTGGTGGAAAATTTTACATGTAGATTAAGGTACTGAAAAAGGGGTATTTTTTGTTTTTGAGATTGCTTCGTCCCGATTTTGTCAGGACTCGCAATGACAAATTGGTTTTTATAATAAGTTCTGATTTCGTTGCAAACAGACCGCCAGTTTCGCCGAAGGACCTCTCTTACTGCACCTTGCCAATAGCCATTAAAGTGAATACCATCGTGAATATCGCGACTGTTTCTATGATGCCAAGGACCATGAGATAGTTTCCAAAGCCTTTGCCTGTTTCGCCCATGGCGTCAGAGGCTGAAGCAGCTGCTAAACCTTGATACCATGCTGAAAAACCTATCGCAGCGCCTGACAGCATGCCCAGGGCGCTTAATATCCCCAGATTCTGCACTCTTTTACTTGCTTCTATCAGGGCATTCATCACTATCATTCCATAAATAGTCTGCGTAAGCGGAGCACCCACAAACGCCAGAAATATAAACGGCGCCGGCTTATTCTGGGCAAAACATTTCTTCCAAGCTCCTATCGCTGCCATCCCGGCCACACCTGCTCCTGCCCCTGAACCAATAGCTGAAAAAGCAAGCGCTGCCCCGGCTATCCCGACATCCTTGAACTGAATTACTGTATTTCCGTCCATAAACTCTCCTCCTGTTATATAACCATCCCCACCTCGCAGGAGACCTTCGGCCACCTGCGAGGTGCCTTTTATTATTTTACCTTAAAAGGCGAATATTCAACGCCTGACCACTCCATGTCCATGTGGCCTGAAAATTCCAGGACATTCAACCTTACGCCGTGCACAAGTATAGACAAAATCCCCAGGCTAAGATTCAACGTATGGCCTGAAAAAAGCACAAACCCGCTCAATAAACCGTTTAAAATGCTATCGGCGCCTATACCGGCCGCTATCTGATTGAACGCGTTCGCTATTGCCACTCCCGCGAGCCCCACGGCAAACAGCCTTATGTAAGACACTATATCCGCAAAACTATTCACGAGCTTTAATAAAAAATCTCCCAGGCCGGCTCCGATACCTGCGAAAACATTTTTTACAGGGTTTGTGAATAAAATAATAAGGCCTGATCCGGCCATAAAAATCCATTTCCCAAAACCCGGGAATTCGAAATTGAGTATCAATGACTTTGCCAGAAAATACGCCGCCCATAAAACGCATATCCATCCTATATCGCTCAACACTTTCAGGGAAGGAAATTTCCTTAAAATCTTCCAGATATGCGCCATGCTCAATTGCACGGCCCCTATTAAAAAACAGAATGCCTGGACGTTTGTGTTATCCGTGAAATAAGGCATCATGGGTTTTAGCCAGGCGTGAGACCCGAAGAATGCGCCTGTCAAAAGGCCCCATATAATGGCGAAGCTGGCCAGCACGTATGTTAAGAAAAAAATTGATTTATCTTTTATATCCTTAAACTTTTTCTGCGCTATTAAAGCTATGAGGAAATACGTAAGCCCGTAACCCGCATCGCCTATCAGCATGCCGAAGAATATGGAAAAAAATATCAAAAAATGCAGGCTTATATCTACTTCTCCGTATCCCGGTATGGTCCCGATAATATCAAACATGGGTTTTATTATTTTCACCCATTTCGGATTTCTTACTAATGTCGGAGGGGCATCATTTTCATCAGGATCGTTTACCAGCATGCCCCATTTTTCTTCTGAGGCAGCCTTTTCAATAACCCCGGCCCTATCTACGGGGCAATAGCCCTTTATATAGGAGAGTCTTTCAAACCTGCCCGCGCCCTCTCTCACTTCATTGAATTCTATCACCGAACTTAGATATTTTTCGTATTGCAGCAGCGCTTTTTTATATACGCCGATTTCCAGAAATATTTTTTCTATCTCATCTATCCTGGACTCGTATCTTTTCTCTTCAATAAGCATTTTCTCAATGCTCATTTCAGGCAATGTAAGAGTTTCGAAAGGCAGCGCAATCTCTTTTTTGGAAATCGCCGCGCAATAAATAATATTCCCTTTTTTAAACAACTCTTCCAGGATAACGCCTTCAGGTATATTTTTCTTTTCCTGAGGCGTAACCTTGCATAATTTTATCAAGACCCCATTATTCTCCATGCCTTCAATAATTTCAGGGTCAAAATCCCCCCATTCCTCCCACGCCGTTATCTCGTGTTTTATCCTGTGGAGTTTTTCTATCAGCGTCTCTTTTTCATCCAAAAGATCCAGGATTTCACATGCGATACCGCCTCCCGGGCTCTTTAATGATTTCTGATTTTCCACATCAGGCAGGATAGCGATGGCTTCTATCGCGCGTTCCCTTTCCTCTTTTATCTTTGTTATATCTTCGCTTGCGGGTAAGTTCTCGTGCTCCACGTGCAGAAGCCCGAGACCCCTGAGGGATTCAAGCGCAACGCTAATATCCTTTGACTGCATTACCAGGATTATCTTTTTCATTTTAACTATCATGCTAACACTGCCTCTAAACTCATCCTTTCGATCTTTTTCTTCGCTATCTTGGAGCGGCCCACTGCGCTTGCCTGCTGGTCGCCCAGATAAATCCTTATGCGCCTTATATTTTCAGAGCACTCTGGGATTTTTACCTTTTCAAAAAGGTTCACCCTCTGGTTTGTTATCCTAAGCTCCTCGCTCAATATCTCCAACTGCTTATTCAATACCTTTTTTTCCTCTAAAAGCGTTACAAATTTTCTTAACGCGATGATCGCTGTATCCACCCATAAAGGCGTCAAGAATAAATCGTATTCCGCTTCTTTGAATTCCGCTCTTTCAAATACAGGTATGTCCACGCCCGCGATATTAAAACCTGAGGTAACGATAGATTCCGGCTTTATCCAGCCTGTTACATAATCTCCGGGCTCTTCCAGAAGGCCTGCCCATTTGCTTATCTCGTTTTCTAAAACATCTGCCTCTTTTATTTTCTGGTTTAACCTTTGATGGACGCGCTGTATCTCAAGCTGCATCTGCTGTTTCTTTAACTGCAGGATAGGTAAATAACGCTCAAATCTCTTTAACGCGTCGCGCTGCCTTTTAAGCTCGCCTTTTGTAAATTTAATCTTCGCCATATATCATTATGACCTCCTCCACCGCGTAGGTGGGGTTTAAACCCCACCTACG
>JAGVFL010000156.1 GCA_020057645.1 Candidatus Omnitrophota bacterium | reverse complement strand
GGGGTTATCAACTTCTGCGACCTTTCCTTTTTTATCCTTAACCCTGTAAACAACGCTCGGCGTAGTAATGACAAGATTTAGATCATACTCCCTTTCCAATCTTTCCTGGGCTATCTCCATGTGTAAAAGCCCGAGAAAACCAGCCCTGTATCCAAAGCCCAATGACGGAGAATTTTCAGGCTCATACACAAAAGATGAATCGCTTAATTCTAATTTTTCAATGGCATTTTTGAGAAAATCAAAATCCTTGGAATTGACAGGATATATTCCGCAGAACACCATGGGCTTGAGTTGTTTATAACCGATCAAAGGCTTGTCCGCCGGCCGCTTTGCGTCAGTAATAGTGTCCCCGTTTTTTACATCCTTAGCTTCTTTTATCTGGCAGATAACATAACCGACCTCTCCGCACGAGAGACTATCCACGGGTTCCATCTGAGGCCTGAACATTCCTACTTCTTGAACCTCATATTTTTTAGAGCTGGACATCATGAGTATGTTCATGCCTTTCCTGATCGCGCCGTTTACAACCCTTACATAAACTATTACGCCCCTGTAAGTATCATAAGCTGAATCAAATAACAAGGCCTGGAGCGGCTCATCTTTGCTTCCGCTCGGCGGAGGCACATCCTTTATTATTCTTTCAAGAAGTTCCTTGGTTCCCGTGCCTTCTTTAGCGCTAACGAGTATTATTTTATCACCCTCTACATTTAAAATGCCTTTTATCTCAACCTTAACCCTTTCAGGATCCGCATTCTGCAGGTCGATCTTATTTATAACAGGGATTATAGTGAGCTTTTTATCAAGCGCGTGCTGCAGATTTGCGACTGTCTGAGCTTCAACGCCCTGGGCTGCGTCTACCAGAAGGACTGCGCCTTCGCAGGCTGATAAAGATTTTGAGACTTCATAGCTGAAATCGACATGCCCCGGCGTATCAATAAGATTCAACTCGTAAACATCTCCATCAGCTGCCTTATAAGACATCCTGACAGCGCTTGCTTTAATAGTGATGCCGCGTTCCCTCTCCAGATCCATGTCGTCCAGCAGCTGCTCCCTGAACTGCCTCTTATTCACCGTATCAGTAAGTTGAAGCAATCTATCGGCAAGCGTGGACTTACCATGGTCTATGTGCGCAATGATGCAAAAATTCCGTATCTTGTCTTTATTCATGCTCAATACGCTCTCAAAGGTTACACTCTGACATTGTCAGAGTGTAACCTTATTATAGGCTGAGGGCTAGGTTTTTGCCGAAATCCAGGTATGACTTGGATGTTTTTTCGCTGGAGGCTTCCGCGTATATCCTTAATATCGGTTCAGTCCCCGATAATCTCAAAATCAACCAGCTGTTGTCGTCCATTATAAATTTATACCCATCAAAAGATTTTGTTTCTTTTACGTTTTTGCCGCAAATCTGTTTTGGCGGGTTAGTTTTTAATAACTCCATCAATTTTTTCTTTTTCTCGTCGGAGTAATCCATGTCTATTCTCTGATACCGGAACGAGCCATATTCTTTTTCCACGTCTTTCAGTATTTCCAGGATTCCTTTTTTTCTATGCGCCATCATTTCCACGAGAAGCGCGCCCAAAAGCATGCCGTCTCTTTCAGGCATATAATTCTTCACTCCTATGCCGCCTGACTCTTCCCCGCCGATAAGGATATCTTCGTCCAGCATGAGCTTGCATATATACTTGAATCCGACAGGGGTTTCGTATAGTTTTAAATTATATTTTTTAGCGATAAGGTCTATGAGAGTGGTATTGGAGACTGTTTTTACCACCCCGCCTTTCCAATGCCTGTCTTCTATAAAATGGAGCAATAAAAGCGCCATTATCTGGCCTGCGCCCATGAATTTTCCGCCCGGGATAACCGCGCCTATCCTATCCGCGTCTCCGTCGTTCACTATGCAGATATCATACCTTGCTTTTTTATCTTTCATTGCGCGGAAAGACGCATCCAGGTTTTTAGGAATAGGCTCGGGGTTCACCCCTCCGAACAAGGTGTCTCTACCGGTCCTCATCTGGGTAACTTTTATCTTTGTGCCCTTAAGTATCTCGGGTATGTAACCGTCACCTACGCCGTGCATGCAGTCAACCAGCACGTTTATTTTCGCGTTTTTCAAATGCTTGAGGTCAATGTAGGCTTTTGCAAATTTCATGTAGTCTTTTTTCAGATCGCTAAGCACTATCATACCGGACTCTACGCCTTTTTTAAATTCCATGGACTGCACGGGATTTTTAGCCAATAGCGCTTCCACTGATTTTGTAATTCCTTCGTCAGCAGTACCCGCGTAAGGCGCTTTTATCTTCAGGCCGTTGTAATAAGGAGGGTTGTGGCTCGCAGATAACATCAAGCCGCCGGATAATTTTTTATTTTTTATAGCAAAGCTTACGAGCGGCGTGGGGACAGCTTTATCTGAAAGCAATACCTTGATTCCGTTGCCTGCCAAAACCTCTGCCGCTAGCTCGGCGTATTTCTCGGATAAAAATCTCCAGTCGTAGCCAACCACAAAAACCGCGTCCTTCGACTTGAAATGGTCTGCTACTGCCTGCGAAGCTATCCTTACGTTCTCAAATGTAAAATCCTGGGATATTATTGCTCTCCAGCCGTCTGTTCCGAATTTAATGCCCATACTATTATCCTTTCTATCATACACCTACGCGGTGGAACCACCTCCACCGCGTAGGTGGAGGCGGTTAACCGCGCAGCTTTTTTACAGCTTCTTTTTTATCTTTTGCTCCGAAGAAATACGATCCTGCCACCAGTATGTTCGCGCCCGCGTCAATAATCGATTTGGCGTTCCTGTCATTTATGCCGCCGTCCACTTCTATATCTCCGGAATATATTTTTCTCAAGGCCTTTATTTTTGGCAATACAGCTTCTATAAAACTTTGCCCGCCAAATCCCGGATGAACCGACATGAATAAAACCATGTCCGCATCTTCCAGCACGCCTTCTATGCATAAAGGCGAATCAGGATTTAAAGATACCCCTGCTTTTTTCCCGAAAGATTTTATCTCCCGCAATACTTCTTTTACCCGGCCTTCATCTATATTATCAGCAGTTTTAGACATACCTTTTCTCAGACCCTGATTATTGAGCGCAGGGTAGGGTTTGAAACCCTCCCCTACATACGCTTCCGCATGTATGGTAATAATATCGCTTCCCGCCTCTACAAAATCCTTTATAAATTTATGCGGCTCTTCAATCATAAGATGCACGTCCAGAATCATATCAGCGCATCTCCTTACGGCCTCGACTATCAAAG
>JAGVFL010000034.1 GCA_020057645.1 Candidatus Omnitrophota bacterium | reverse complement strand
GGTTGGTTACGCAAAAACCGAGAGACCTGCAGGAAGCGGGCCGAGATTAAGGCCTGCGGTGAAAGTGGAGAAGAGGGCAGTTAGTGACGAACGACGAGCGACGAGCGACGAGGAAAGGCCCAGGATAAATATAATGCAAAAACCCAGCCCCAAGCCAAAACCCGCGGCTGTAAAAGCTGCTAAGGTTGAGCCGAGAGTTGTGGGCGATTACAAGCTTCCGAGCCTTGAGTTATTGAATTCCCCTACCCGCGAGCCTGAAAATATTTTCGGGGAGAATCTTGAAGAAAGCGCGAGAATACTTGAAGATACGCTAAGGGATTTCGGCATAGAATCAAAGGTTATCGATATAAGTAAAGGGCCTGTCATTACAAGATATGAATTGCAGCCTGCCCCGGGCGTAAAGGTAAATAGGATAACGAGCCTCAGCGACGACATAGCGCTTACCATGAAGGCAACTACTGTGAGGATAGTGGCGCCTATACCCGGAAAATCATGCGTTGGCATAGAGGTCCCCAACGCAGATACGTCCATGGTATTCTTGAAAGAAATACTGGAATCCGGCGAGTACCAGAAGATGGCGTCTTCTTCAAAACTGGCCATGGCGCTTGGTAAAGACATATCAGGAAGAGCTGTGGTTACGGATTTGGGAGATATGCCTCATCTTTTAATAGCAGGCACTACAGGCTCAGGAAAGACCATGTGCGTCAACTCGCTTATAATGAGCATGATTTACAACGCTACTCCAGAAGAGCTGAAGTTTTTAATGGTGGACCCAAAGATGGTAGAACTTGCCATATATAACGGCCTGCCTCATTTGTTGTGCCCTGTTGTGACTGATGCCAAAAAGGTCTCAGGCGCGTTAGGCTGGGTTGTAAGCGAAATGGAGGCTAGGTATAAAATGCTTGCCAAACTTACCGTCAGAAATATACAGGCGTTTAATCAGAAATCAGAAGAAAAATTTCCTTATATAGTGGTTATAATAGACGAGCTTGCGGATCTCATGATGATTGCCCAGGAAGATATTGAGAATGCCATTACGCGCCTTGCGCAGCTTTCAAGGGCGGTCGGCATTCACATGATACTTGCCACGCAGAGGCCGTCAGTGGATGTCGTGACAGGCATAATAAAAGCAAATTTTCCAGCAAGGATCTCGTTTAAGGTCGCGTCAAAGGTTGATTCCAGGACAGTCTTGGATATGAACGGCGCTGATAAACTGCTCGGGAAAGGCGACATGCTGTTCCTGGAGCCCGGGAGCCCGAAGCCGATAAGGGCCCAGGGCACGTTTCTTACAGACCCTGAAATAGAAAAGGTAGTGAATTTCATAAAGTCGCAGCAGGAACCCGTATATGACAACGAGATACTTGAACAGCAAAAAAAGAGCGTGTCCGGAAGAGGCGGTTTTGAAAAAGACGAATTTTTTGACGAGGCGGTAAACATGGTGCTGGAAACAGGCCAGGCATCTGTCTCAATGCTTCAGAGAAGATTAAGGCTTGGCTATACAAGGGCTGCCAGGATCATAGATGCAATGGAAGAAGAGGGCATAATAGGCCCATTTAGAGGCAGTAAACCCAGGGAAATATTAATACAGGAATATCAGCCGGCGAAAGAAGATCCTCCTAAGGAAGAACCTGAATCATCAACCGAAGAAGCTGCGCAATAATAATTATGCCAGAGTCAATAGGTAAAATATTAAAAAGAATAAGAGAATCCAAACGTTTTTCTATAGAAGAAGTATCTGAAAGAAGCCGCATACCTAAGAATATCGTATTCATCATAGAAGAAGACAGGCTGAGTGAAATAAACTCCGGTTTTTACGCAAAGAGCTTTATAAAGACATACGCTGCTTTTTTGGGAGCTTTGGATGAATCCGGAATAAAAGAATATCTGGCTATGGGCCGGAAAAAGCAGGAAACGGTTTCAATGCCCATAGCGGCTCCGCCGCAGATAGATTTTTCCGCCATCGCTAAATATAAAAAACAGGCGTTGGCGATAGTCATAGGCATTTTTGTATTCTGGGTTTTATCTTTAGCCATCGGCCGGGTTGTAAAGTTTATTAAAAGCGCCCCTGCAAAAAAACAGATGAAGTCAGCGGTTGTCAAAGCGGTTGTTAAAAAGGGGACACCTAAAAATAAAAAGGCAGAAAAATCCGATTCCATAGAACTTGAAGTTTCTGCTTTGGGTAACACATGGCTTCAGGTAACAATTGACGGAGACATCGTGTTTACGGGGTCATTTAAAAAAGGCAGCAATGATACCTGGAAGGCAAAAAAAGAAATAAAACTGGAAGCAGGCAATTCCGGCGTCGTTAAGATAAATATAAATGGCAAGCCCGCAGGCTTTTCCGGCAAAAAAGGCGAGAAAAAAGAAATAACAATCACCAAAGACGGAATAAAGTAGCCTCCCGCCTTATGAAAAAAACAATCAGCGTAATAAGTTTAGGCTGTCCCAGAAATCTCGTAGATTCGGAGATGATAGTATCTGAATTTACAAAGAAGGGTTACAGATTTCAGGGGGACGCGTTTAATTCCGATACGGTAGTCGTGAACACGTGCGCTTTTATAGAAGACGCCAAAAGAGAATCTATAGATGTTATACTTAAGGCGATAGACGCGAAGAAGGAAGGAGATATAAAAAAGATTATAGTGGCCGGATGCCTTTCGGAAAGATATAAAAAGGAATTGACCGGAGAATTAAAAGAAGTGGATGAGTTCAGGGGCGTTCGGGATTTTGACAGAGCAGGGGGCGGTCGCGGCCGCCTGTTGCTTACCCCGAAACATTACGCTTATATTAAGATTTCCGAAGGCTGCGCCAACAGGTGCGCGTATTGCGTTATACCTTATTTAAAAGGCAAATATAAAAGCAGGGCCATCGATTCTATAAAAAAAGAAGCAGCTTGCCTGGTAAAAAATGGGGCGAAAGAACTTATCTTAGTAGGCCAGGACACTTCTTTGTATGGCGTGGATTCATATGGGAAGAAAAGACTGGGAGATTTATTAAAGGGGTTAGCTGACATTTCAAAGGATATGTGGATAAGACTATTATACCTGCACCCGGCGAATTTAGATAAAGAAGTCATTAAGGTTATAAAGGATAATGAAAATATATGCAAATATATAGATTTGCCGCTCGAGCATATTAGTGATAGAATATTGACTCAGATGGCCAGGAGGACGAATAAAAAGGAGATATCCTCTCTCGTAGAATATATAAGAAAAGAGATCCCGGGGGCAAGCATAAGGACTTCATTCATAGTGGGTTTTCCCGGGGAAACAGATAAAGAATTCAAGGAGCTTTTATCTTTTGTGAAAGAAATGGAGTTTGAAAGGCTGGGCGTTTTTAAGTATTCAAGAGAAGAGGGCACGCCGGCTTATGATTATAAAGATCAGGTTTCAGAAAAAGAAAAACAAAAAAGATTCAACGCTATAATGTCAGCGCAGCAGGATATATCAAAAAAAATAAACAAAAAATTTATCGGCAGGACGCTAAAGGTGCTCATAGAAGAAAAGAATAGAGATTGTTATGCGGCTAGGACAGAATATGACGGCCCTGATATAGACGGCATGGTATACGTGGAGGGCGATAATCTTAGAATAGGCGATTTTTACAATGTCAAGATAACGGATGCTTATGAATATGATCTAATCGGATACACCGCGTAGGTGGGGTTTAAACCCCACCTACGCGGTGGTAAGGTTCTTATGAATCTAGCCAATAAACTTACAATCTCAAGAATAATACTGGCAGGAATTTTTATATTATTTTTATTCATAAGAGGAGCGGGCGCTAAATTTATGGCGCTGGCTATTTTTCTTGCAGCCTGTATTACTGATTATTACGACGGTTATATGGCCAGGAAGGCGGGGGATATCACTTCTTTCGGAAAACTGATGGACCCGGTTGCGGATAAGATACTGATCCTGGGGGCATTTTTGGCTTTCGTAGAGATGGAGATAATACCCGCGTGGATGGTCATGATAATTATAGCCAGGGAGTTGGTGATCACAGGCATAAGGATTCTCGCGCTTTCTCAAAAAAAGGTTCTGAGCGCAGAAGTAGGAGGAAAACATAAAACAATTTCTCAGATGGTAGCTGTCGTGTCAATATTGATATTTTTAATAATAAGAGATTCCGGTTTTGGCGCCAGATACATGGAATATTTTGAGATAGCATTGCACATAGTTATGATTATTGTAATAGCCATGACGCTCACTTCCGGCATTTCATATATGATTAAAAATAAAGATGTCTTTATGGGTGATAAATGAAAGACCGTTTATATACAATGATAGCCAGCGTTTTTTATATAGGCTACTTACCTGTTGCGCCGGGCACGCTCGGAAGCCTTGCGGCGCTCGCCCTGTATTATTTCATATGTAACAACGCGATAACAATGTCCGCGGTTATATTGATAGTAATTGCCCTGGGATTTATGACGGCAGGCAAAGCGGAGAAGATGTTCGGAGAAAAAGACCCGGGAGAGATAATAATAGATGAATTTGGAGGCATGCTTATCAGTCTATACCGGATACCGCCGACAATGGGTTACGTGGTAACCGGATTTTTATTATTCAGATTTTTTGACATAGTAAAGCCAAAACCTATCAGGAATCTTGAAAAATTAAAAGGCAGCCTCGGGATCATGTCAGACGATCTGATAGCCGGCGTGTACGCTAATATGGCGCTTCAGGTTGTGTATGTCTTTAGCTTGTTATGCCGTTAAATATCTCGCAGGTATTTTTGCAGGATAATCGTATGGACCGCGCCTTTTGGATTAAGAGCGCTTTGGAAAAGCGCAAGTTTATTAATCCGCGAATCGTTATCGCCTGAATTAAAACTCGTTTCCTTGATTAATTTTATAAGATTCGGCATATTTTTAGGCGACCTGATCCTTGCAAGCGTGAGATGAGGTTTGAATTCCCGGTTTTCCTGCCTGAGGCCTATTCCTTCTAAAGCAGTTTCTATTTTCTCATTCAGCATTTTCAAAATCCCTGCGCCTTTATTAATGCCGAGCCATATGACGGCAGGCCTGTTCATATTCGGAAAAGCGCCTATCTCCGAAAAGCCGATCTTGAAAGAGTTAAAATTATCCGCAATATCGGATAAGGCATGGGAAATTTTCTGAATCTCGCTCTTGTCTATATTTCCGAGGAACTTTAATGTCAGGTGCATCTGATCTTCAGTTATCCATTTGGCGTCTGATCCGGTTTTCTTGAGACAGGAAACAAGATCTGATATTTTTTGCTTGGCAAGGCTATCAATCTCAACTGCGATGAAAGCGCGGATGGCGTTATTCACCATATGATTTTTTTCCACC
>JAGVFL010000015.1 GCA_020057645.1 Candidatus Omnitrophota bacterium | reverse complement strand
CCTCTTATTTAAGAAGAAGGCTAATTTGGAGTTGGCATAACCGTATCTGTCTGCGGCAAGGCTTAAAAAGCTCAAGATATGGCTGCGATTCGAATTTTGAAAATCTATTACTTTATCGAAAGCCAGGCTGCGCAATTTTGCCCCGATTCTAAAAAGCGATTTTAGGCCCTTATCCTGGTCCTTATAATCATAGATAATCAGATCATCGATGTAGGGGCAGTTTTTAAGAATCTGGCTTCCGGCAAGCGAAGTAAGGCAGAAAATTTTTGCTTTCTTAAATTTGTCCCGGATCGAGCGCAGTGACGGGCTAATCAGGATTATATCCCCTAAGGCGCTGTATTTTATAATCAGTATCCTCTCTGTATTTTGCGCTTCCTCATAAACCTCAAGCGTCTTATCTACCATGCGTTTAAGGGTATATTGCTCTTTGACTTTTTTATAGGCGTTGTCTGCGAGCATCTGGCCTAAATTAGGATTTTTTAAAATCTTGATGATTGCCTCGGCCATGCAATCCGGATCCTTCGGCGGGACAAGAACGCCCGTAGCCCCATCCTCAATAATCTCCACTACCCCGCCTACCTTGGTAGCAACTACGGGTACGCCCGCGGCCTGGGCTTCGATAATCACCCTACCGAATGCCTCAGCGGTTACCGTGGAAAGGACAAGCACGTTGACCTTCATCAGGATTTTAGGCACATCGTCGCGCACGCCCATAAATTTAACGCAATCAGACAGGCCCAATCTGCGGCTCAAGACCTTTAACTCCTCCAAATAAGCAGAATCGTTTTTTCTGGTTTCGCCGATAATCCAAACCTGGATATTGGGGATAGAGCGGATAATTTTAGCGATTGCTCTTAAGAAATAAGTATGCCCTTTCAAAGAGGTAAGCCTGGCAATATTCGCGATAACAAATTCGGTCCGGCTCCTCTCCGAGGGAGATTTAAATTTGAACCTGTCCAGGTTGACGCTTCTTTCTATCAATCTGATGCGCTCTGCCGCAACATTAAAATCATCAATCATGTGCTTTCCGATAATCTGGCTGGGGACGATTACTAACCTGCCCCGGCCCATTATTTTGGAGAAAAAATGTTTAGAATAGTAGCCATGACAGGTAGTAATAAAAGTCCGGCCGGTCCTACGGGCCGCAAAAAACGAAATCCAGCTCGGGACGCGGCTTCTGGCGTGGACAATATCTATTTCTTCCTTTTGGATGATCTGGACAACCTTAGAGATCATGCGGACTATGTTCAATATTGATTTTTTGTCTACCTCCAGATAATAATGCTTTATGCCTAAAGACTCTAACTCTCCCACTAATCTGCCGCCGGCAGAAATAACGATAGGTTTATGATCCCTCTCTTTTAATGAACGTGCCAGGTCTATGGTGCCGGTCTCAACTCCTCCGACATCAAGATGCGGGACAATCTGCAATACATTCATAATTTACCTCTTCTTATATGTTAAATAATCTTCTCAAGTGCTTCTTGAATCAGCTTAGCATCTTCTAACTTTTTTACGGCTGGTTTTTCTGACCAAATTTTCCGGATAACCGGCTCTATATCAGAATCGACAATGTAGATAAAGCCTTCTTCCTTTAAATGCTCCAGGAACCTAGCGTGCTTCTTCGACACTTTATCTTTTGCGCCGGGGCTAAACACTAAAGTATATTTGCCGGAGCTGGCTGCCTCTGAAACCATGGATATACTGTCTGCGGATATGACTATTATCTGACAAATCCCTAATATCCCCCCTACTGCCTCAGGCACATTATTGTCGCTGGCAATAATCAGGAGCTTACAGAATTTAGAGTTTGAAAATTTATTTTTTAATAAACTCTCTACCTCTCTACTCGTGCGGCGGGAACTCGTAACGAAAATCTGGGCACCTAATACGCTTGCTAGAGACAGCAGCTGGTCAGAGATTGCTTCTACCGCTCCTCTAGTAAGGATAAAATCCTTGGTGTCCCCGCCTAAAAGCAAACCTATCCTTAACTTATCCGGATCGTCGGCAATTGCGAATCGTTTTTTCAGCAACAAAGAATTTTTTTCTAAATAATCCTCATCGATTAGATTAGGGGCTGCGTCGACTTTAAGCACATTGGCTTCTTTTCTTAAATTATCATGCCAGGGGCTGATTACAAGTTTGAAACTGCGTGTTGAGAAAAACGCCGGATTCATGATTACGATTGGCCCTGATTGATTCTCTTGCGAAATGATCAGATTAAGCCCGGCGGTGCTAGAGCCAGCTGAAATTACGAAATCAGGGCATATCCTCAAAACGCTTTTTAAACTATCCCTATCCAAGGCGGTCTTCAAATAGTTAAAAGCAAAAACCGGACCAAAAAGTTTTAAGATAACTGCAAGGCTAGCGCGTTTAAATTCGGATTTGAATTTAATCTCGATTATTTGGCTTTCTACTATCAGGCCTTTTTTTTCCAGTGTCTTTCTTAAAATCTTGACCACTGCTTCAGACTGGCGCAGATGCCCGATTTTACAATCATTTAAAATAATTATTTTTCTGTCAAGCCTGTTTTTAAAACGCTTGAATTGCCATAAAT
>JAGVFL010000163.1 GCA_020057645.1 Candidatus Omnitrophota bacterium | reverse complement strand
CTCATTGTGTCGCCCCTGGCCTTAGTTACCTGATCCTGGATATCCTGGGCACTTTGCCCTTTTTCGGTATTCTGCATATATAGACTTCTATTTATCTGATATTGGTTATATATAGCCCTATTGCGCTCAACTTCTATATTCTGCCTTCTATTCATATCATCTATCTGGCGCTTTATCATATCCCTGACAGTCTCTAAACGCGAAAAGCCGGATCTATCCTCGTATTTCTTTGTAGGCACGAGCTGGCTTCTGAAAGAAACCTCTGTCTCTTCAGTCTTTTGTTTATTATCTGGCCTCTTCAAAATTTTCTCGGAGATGAAATTTGTTATCTTGGGGAATATGCCGGGTGTGGTGACGTGTGTGGGAAGAGGGGAAAAGTCCATGGCCCAGGCTACATCATAAGCCAAAAAAGTAATAACCAATATAACAGCTATTACTTTTATCCATTTTTTATTCTGCCAGTCTAACATGGGCTTTGCCTCCAAAAAAAATAGCCGAGGTGCCTAATTTTACATATCTCTTTCGGCAACTCGGCTATCCTTGTCAGGACCCGCTGTTTTGCCCTGTACCATTCACTACGTTCGGGTACAGGGTCATGAACCCTTGTGGTTCATGACGTCCCATGATTACTCATGGTTTGCTATTATCGGAGAGGTTAAAAAACTTGTTTTAAATACTTTTTAAATATCATTAATTAATTAGGAAAAAAATCAAACACCTAACTCTTCTTACCTACATATATAGTATATATTATAATAGGTACTTTGTCAAGAGCGACTTATTAAAAATGTTTCAAAAGTAAAATTTTACGCTAAAAAAAGATAAAAAATTATGCAGCAATTAAGCCACAGTAGGGCAGGTTTAAACCTGCCCTACGGCTTTATAGAAAACTATGCGCCTTTTTCTACCTTTGAGCGTATTTCTAAAAGCAGCGCTATTACCTCTGCTGTGACCAAAAATATGAAGAAATAAACTACTCCTAATAAAAGGCCTATAAAACCTGTTGTTTTAGGAGCTTCAGGTGTTCCGCCACCTATAAATATAATGATAGCGGCGATTATTCCTACTGCCAGAGAAACCCAAGATAAAACTTTGAATATTGTTGAGCTAATTTCTAGAAGCTTGTATTTCTTATCCATCATATCCCCCCTTTCTTAACTTGTTTATTTTAGTACATTTATATTAAAATGATATGGTTATGATACGGTTAAATGGTAGCCCCAAGGGGATTTGAACCCCTGTCTGATGGCTGAGAACCACCTGTCCTAGACCAGGCTAGACGATAGGGCCTATAATTCTATAATCCGCATCAAAACCCGGCCTTTTGCCTATCTCCCATATTTATGCTAAAGAACAAAAATTACATGCTGATAAAATTTACTGCCAAGCGGCCTGTTGGCTTATTTTATTGGATAGTGTAGTTCTATTTTAATGTTTTTTTTCAGTTTGTCAAGGTTAAATTTATTTTTTTACATTGACATAGCATGCCTTATTAGGTATTATTCTTTATAAGTATAAAAATATGTCTACTATAATAGGAACGGGTATAAGCGTTAAATTAGATTCTTTCATGGCAGGTAAAGAAGCTGCCTTAAGTGCCTATCATCAAATCGGAAGAAACGATCCCGGCATAATAATCACATTTATATCTACAATATTTGATCAAGAAGCCGCAATAAAAGGCATACATTCTATAATAAGAGACGCGCCGTTAATAGGGTGTTCCAGCATTGGGTCTATTTCAAGCTATGGCCCTCACAAAGATTCTGTAGCTGTGTTTATGATCAGTTCTGATTCTATCAGATTTTCCTGCGGGACAGGAGATAAGGTCAGCAAGAACTCTCGTTTAGCCGGAAGCAAGGCTGCAATGAAGACGCTTGATTCAACGCGCAAGTCCGGGCCTAAGCAGGCTTATATGATGTTTTCTGAGAGCATGTCAGGAAACAGCGCCGATATTTTAAGAGGATCGCAGGAAGTGCTCGGAACAAGCCTTTTTATAATAGGCGGCGGCGCGTGCAATAAATCATGCCTTCAACAAACATATCAATACATGGATACTGAAATAAAAACGGACTCTGTAACAGGAGTCCTTATATCAGGCGATATGAGATTAGGCATAGGAAAATCCAACGGCTGGCAGCCTATAGGAAAACCGCATAAAGTTACAATGGCAAAATCTAATACTATAAAAGAAATAGACGGAAAAATAGCCGTGGAAATATATGAAGAATATTTTGAAAAATCCTTTGATGAACTTAAAAACGAAGGAATTTGTAAATTAGGCATAAATTATCCTATTGGAATAAGGCAGATGGATGGGAATAAGGAATACCTTACAAGAGTGCCCCTGACAATAGAGGGAAACGGATTCCTTATATTAAACGGAGATATACAGGAAGGAGAAGACGTAAGTCTTATGATAGGGGATAAAGATCTGGTTTTAAAATCTGCAAAAAAGGCTGCGACAGAAGCTATGAACAGCATCGAAGGCGCAAAAATAAACTTTGCGGTCATGTTTAGCGATATAGGCAGGCTTTTGCTCCTGAGAAACGATGCCTATAAAGAGCTGGAGATAGTGAAAGAAACTATAGGCAGAAATATACCTATTTTAGGCTGTTACACATTCGGAGAATATGCGCCTTTTAATACAACTGAATCCATGGGAGAGTCTCGTTTTACTAACCATAGTATTTCTATAATATTATTTTCGGAGTAGGCGTGGAATTATATATAATAATCTCTGCTTCAATAGTCGTAATCCTTTTTATATCATATTTTTCTGAAAGCAGCCTGCGCAGAAAATCAGAAAAGTCAAATCAAAAGCTGCAGGATGTAATAGACCAACTGGATAACCAAGCAAAAATAATCATAAAAACCGACCTGGCGCTCAACAAAGTGCAGGAAGAACTGGACAGAAAAATAACAGGTTTATGCGCGCTCCTTGAACTTGGTAAAAAAGTAGGTTCCACTTTTAATATAGAAAATCTTTTTGGCATGATAAACCAGCCCTTTTTGTTCAAATTAGGCTTTTCAAAATTATTGGTCATGTTAAAGGATGGTTCCTCCGGGACACTGGCAGCAAAGAGCTCTGTAGGCTATTCTGATACTGAAATAAAAACAATAGAAACAGAACTTAACAAAACGCAATTTGCCAGTTTTCTATTTAAAAAAGAAAAGCCCCTGCTGGTCAATAGGCTCATAGAAAGCATAGATAGAAGATGGAAACTCCTCGACATCTTAAAGGTAGAATCTTATATAACAACGCCTATTGTAGTAAGAGACGAGCCTATTGGTTTTATACTTATGGGAAACGCTTCTCTGTATGAGAAAATTACCGAAGACGATGCCGAACTCTTATCTATACTTACCGGCCAGATAGGGGCAGGTATTGAAAATACAAAGCTCTATACAGAACTTTTCAGTTCGCATAAGGAGCTGGAAAGAAGGGTCGCGGAGCGCACCAAGGAACTCGAGCAATTAAACGAAGAATTAAAAGGGCTCAATAAAATGAAATCTGATTTCATATCCAGCGTATCTCATGAACTGCGCACGCCTCTGACATCTATAAAAGGTTATGCGTCCATACTTATGACAGGTAAATTAGGGGATGTTTTGCCGGCGCAGAAAGAGCGGCTGGAAAAAATAGACAAGCACTCTAACAGCCTGGTCCACCTGATAAATAACCTTCTGGATATAGCCAGGATAGAATCTGGAAAAGTCCAGATGGATATGAAAGATATATCCATAAAAGAAATGCTGGACTCAATCATAGACATAATAACTCCTCAGGTTAAAGAAAAAAATATCTCTTTAAAAATAAATTCAAAAATAAAATTCGACAGGATAAAAGCTGACCGTGGTCAAATGGAAAGAGTGTTTTTGAATCTTTTGAGCAATGCCGTGAAATTCACGCCTGAAAACGGCAAAATAAGCATTGGCATAGAAGAAAGAGATAATGATACCCAGTTCAGCATAGAAGATACAGGCATAGGAATTCCCCCTCAGGATATACAAAAAGTCTTCCAGGAATTTTTCAGAGCAGATAATGCGCTGGACCAAAAAATAAAAGGCTCCGGGCTCGGCCTGTCTCT
>JAGVFL010000059.1 GCA_020057645.1 Candidatus Omnitrophota bacterium | reverse complement strand
CTCAAATGTCTTTACGATTTCGCCGGCTAATGCGGCTATGTCCAGATTTTCCTTATTAAGCTCCATTTTCCCTGATTCTATTTTAGAAATATCCAGCAGATCATTGATCAGCCTGGAAAGCCTGTTTATGACCCTGAAAACGTCTTCGAGTATCTCTTTCTGTTTAGGCTGGATTTCTCCGGCAAACCCTTGATCAATATTATCCAGATTGCCTTTTATTATGGTAAGCGGCGTTTTTAATTCATGCGCCACGTTCGCCACGAAATCAGATTTCATCCTGTCTAATTCCATGAGCTGGGCGTTTATCCTCTCTAACTCTTCCTTTCTTAACGCAATCTCTTTCTGCAGCCTCTCCCGCTCTGCCTTTGACCTGAATTCCGCTATTGTCTTTCTTATCATCAATGGTATCGAGTCTTCATATCCTTCTCTTTTAATCAGATAATCAAATGCGCCTTCCTTTATAAGCGTGACCGCCACCTGCTCATCGCCCTGGCCTGTAATCATGACAATGGGCATTTCTATATTTTTAGACTTTATCTCCTTTAATGTCTCAAGCCCGCTTTTCTTGGGGAGGTTATAGTCTAAAAGCGCGATGTCAAAAACGGCTTTTTCTAAAGACGAAAGCGCGTCCTCGCCTGAAACAACATGCGTGATGTCATATTCAAACGCCTCATCCCTCTGGAGCCTCTTCTTCGAAATAAGCGCGTCAGTGGGATTATCCTCCACCATCAAAACCTTTAATTTTTCTTTAGCCATATTTTATGCCTTGGGCAGCGTAAAATAAAACGTGCTGCCCGCGTCAATCTCTGACTCCACCCGGATCTTCCCGCCATGGTTTTCAACTATCTTTTTTACAATAGTAAGGCCTGCGCCTGTCCCTTCATATTCACCCTTGGCGTGCAGTCTCTGAAATATCTGGAATACCCTGTCATAATACTGCTTCTCTATTCCTATGCCGTTATCCTTTACATAAAATTCATAAGAATCCTTCTTATCAGACCATCCTATTTCAATAACAGGCCTTGTGTCTTTTTTAGTATATTTGATGGCATTTGAAACAAGGTTTGAGAAGACCTCTGAGATCCTTATCCTGTCGCATGTAACCTTTGGAAAATCTGATTTTAATATAAGCTCCGCTTTCTTTTCTTCAAGCGCGTACACCAGGTTCTTTTTAACATCTGACAGCACCTCATTAATATCAATACCCGTCTCTATGTTTTTGGTCCTGCCTATGCGGGACAGATTCAAAAGATCTTCTATAAGCCGAGTCATCCTGGCGCTGGAATCAGATATCGTCTTCAAATACTCCTTGCCTTCATCATCTAATTTGCCGGAATAATCCTCTATAAGAAGCTTTGAAAACGCCTTCACCCCTCGTAGCGGCTCTTTTAAATCGTGCGATACTATATAGGTAAAATCATCCAGTTCTTTGTTTGTCCTTCCGAGCGCTTCGTTGGCTTCAGCCAGTTGCTGCGTCCTTTCTTTGACCTTGTTCTCCAGGTTTGTATAAAGGCCTTTTAATTCTCCCGCCATCCTGTTAAACCCTTCAGCTAATTCTTCTATCTCATCGCCTGTTTTTATATTAAGCCTGTAATCAAGGTCTCCTCGGCCTATTAATTCAGCGCCGTTATGCAGTTCCTGTATAGGCCTTGTTATGGACTTAGTGGTATAAAAAACCACAAACCAAGCTATGAAAGCAACAGCTGCCATTATAAGAAATATCAGCGTATTTATAGTAGCAATTCTATTCCTGATATCTTTTTTATTCTTCTCTATCTGTTTTAATTCGTTTTCAACCTCATTCTGGAGGTTAGATTTTAATTCATTTTCCAGTTTTATAAGGCCCCATCCTCTTTCCTTTATAATCTTATCGTGGCTGTCCATTACATTCAGTATCAAAGAATTAAACTTGTCCAAACCTGATTCAATTTCATTTATAGGCCCTATGTCTTTATCCGAACCTGCTGAATTCCTGTAAGCATTGATATGCTTTTTCATGCTAAAATATAATTCCGAATAAATGCCCTTATATGCCTTTTCCTGATCGCCCAGATAATTCATGGCCAGTCTTTCCGCGTCAGACACCTCGGAATCAATTCTGGCCAGAATCCATCTTGCGGAAACCAGTTTGCTGAAAGCTTCGCCCGGTTCCTTGGCTTCTTTTATCTCCCTGTCATTTCTGGCGGATAATTCCGATATCTTTTTCTGCAAATCTAATTTCATCGATATTATATCTTTATAGCCTTTTTCCCTGATGTTAAACACATCCATATCGGCGCTTATATTCCCCGCTATTCCTTTATCAGCCTGCACTATTGTTTCTAAAAATTTATCCCTGGACATGAGCCTTGCATGCGCCTCATAATCCTTAAGTTCCCTCTCTATTGCCTGCCTGAGCGCATAATATGAATTTTTATATTCATCGTCTCCTGTAAGTATATATTTGCCGCTCAATCTCCATGACTGGGTAACGTCTTTTTCTATCTTGGAAATGCTATGCACTGCGGGGATATCTTCTGTCAGGGCATTACCTATCCCGAGTTTGGAGGAAATCCTGGACTTTCTTAAATTAATAGTCTTGTCCAGAGTATCCATAATCTCTTTTTCTTTTGCAAAAAGATTTTCCAGCTGCGCCTTGGTATTTTTCTTGAGATCCACAATAGATTCTGCCTGAGTCTTTATGCTCCCTGATAGAGTTAGAAGCTCTGACGCTGCCGAGCGCTCCTTTTCGGAAAGCGCGTACCCATGATAGTTTTTATAGTCTTTTATATATTTATCAAGGCCTGAAAGCTTGTCCCCAAAAAATGCCGGTTCTTTTTCCTTGTCTGAAAGCGCGTACCTCATCAGGCTGTCCATGATATCCGAGAGGCCTGATTTCGCTTTTATAATAAGATCGGATGCCGGAATACGCTGCGCATTGACCAAGAGAAGGTCTTTTTCTGAAAGCATCTTATTCTCTTCGAAATCAAAAAGTTTATAAAGATTGTCTCTGTATTTCATTTCAAGTTTTACAATATCTTTGATCAAGTCTTTTGTCTTTAACGTATCGCTGAATATGGCCACGGCAATAGTATTCATATCCCCTGCCAGTTCTTTTATCTTTTCAAAAAGCGCCTTCTCCTCATCTAATGCGGCAAAATTTTTAAGGCTGGCGATATTATCCTGCATCTGGCTATATGAACGCTCGTAATTTATCTTAAAATTCTCATTCTTTGTTATAAGGAAGTTATTCAGTTCCGACAGGCTGTCTTCCATTGAGATGGCTATCTGGTATGTTATCCTCGAAGCCGGGAGTTCTTTTGAAAAAACCTGGTCCAGCCCCTTATACAGGTGCCTGAGGCTGTAAATGGAAAGGCCGCCTAAAAATATTACCAGGAGGAACGTTATAAAAAAACTCAGCCCTATTTTTCTACTTATGCGCATGGATAGATTGTATCACACACAATATTTCAGTTCAAGGATGAATCTCCCGCTAATCTTCTAAGTGCAAATCTACGTAAGCGGCCAGCATTTCCTGAATCTTTCTGGGAGGCAAAATAACAAAATAGTGGTCTATTATACAATGCGCCATCTCGTGGGCAAGTATATTTTCGTTTAATTGAGATTCAATCGCGTAAATGGTATTTGTCTTATATATATAAAAAGAAACTGCCTTATTCGGCTCATTAAAAAATTCCTCATATACCTTATTTAATTCTTCCTGGGTCTTATATATATTAATCGCAACATGAATCCTAGCAGGATACATGTCCAGTATCTCTTCTGCCTTGTTAAAGATAGCGTCGAATTTGTCGGATATTATCTCCTCTATTGAAATCTCCGGATTTTCCCTATAAGTCCTTGGGCTGTAAAAATTAGAGAAACCAAGATTCAGGCGCCTGTTGACCTTCCTTAAATCCACGTCATT
>JAGVFL010000046.1 GCA_020057645.1 Candidatus Omnitrophota bacterium | reverse complement strand
CTGAATCGTCCGCCACTGCTAATTTTTTAAGAAACCTTGAGGCCTGAACTGCTTTTTTTACGGCATTATCTTCCAGGGTCTTGCCGTCTTCTATGACATCAGGGACACCTTTGAATGAATCCAGGGAAAAGACATCTACAGGAAGGCCTTTAAGAAGCGCTTTTATTTCTCTCAGTTTATCCTTATTTCTGGTAGCAACGACTAGTTCCATTATAATTTGATTAATTTTTTCTGAATGCTTATCAAATCTTCAATCCCGCCTTTTGCGAGGCCTATAAGATCATTCAGGTCTTTTTCAGAAAAAGGTTTTTTCTCAGCCGTGCCCTGGATCTCGACCATTTTCCCGGAACCCGTCATGATAATATTCATATCCACTTCCGCGCCTGAATCCTCTTCGTAATTAAGATCCATGCATTTTTCGTTGTTCACGATTCCTACGCTTATGGCGGCCACATAATCTTTAAGGGGTATTGAATTTATTATTTTCTCATTTTTCAATTTTCTAAGCGCATCTACCAGGGCAATAAAACTTCCCGTGATACTGGCTGTGCGCGTTCCGCCGTCTCCCTGTATCACATCGCAGTCGATCCAGATAGTCCTCTCGCCTAATTTTTTTAACTCGGCAATGGAGCGCATGCTTCTCCCTATCAATCTCTGTATCTCCTGGGTCCTGCCGCTTTGCTTGCCGCGCGAAGCTTCCCTGTCTATTCTGGATTTGCAGGAACGCGGCAGCATGCCGTATTCCGCAGTTATCCATCCCGAACCGGTATTTCTTAAAAATGGCGGGACCTTATCCTCCACGGAAGCGCTGCATATTACCCTGGTATTGCCCATCTCTATCATGCAGGAACCTTCCGCAAATTTAAGAACATTTCTTTTTATTTTCACTTTTCTCATTTCGTCCAGCCGTCTTCCGTCATTCCTCATAATGCCTCCACTATTGCCGGGAAATCCTGAACCGTTAATCTGTAGATTGCCTCAGGCCCTAAATCTTTATACGCTATGACTTCCGCTGATTTCACTTTTTCCGACAAATACGCGCCTGCCCCGCCTATTGTAATAAAATACACTGCTTTGTATTTTTTTATCGCCAGGATTACCTCTTTTGACCTTTCGCCTTTACCTATCATTCCTATAAGGCCGTGTTTTAATAATAAAGGCGTAAAAGGATCCATTCGGGAGCTCGTAGTAGGGCCGCACGAACCTATAACCTCTCCGATTCTTTTAGGCGCAGGCCCTGTGTAATATATTGTTTCGCCTTTTAACAAAATCGGAATTTTCCTGCCGGACTTTAAACTATCCGCAAGCCTTTTATGCGCCGCGTCGCGGCCGGTCAATACCGGGCCGTTTAATAAAACCTGTTCGCCGAGCTTGAGGGTCTTCATTATCTCTTTCGTAAGCGGTAAAAATATTTTTCTCATATTGTTGCTTCCGCGGTGCGGGTAGCGTGACAGCTTATATTTATAGCTACAGGCAATCCCGCTATGTGCGTAGGATAGGTTAATACGCTCACGCCAAGCGCCGTAACATTGCCCCCAACGCCTATGGGCCCGATCCTGAGATTGTTAACTTTTTTCAATACGCTTTTTTCAAGCTTCGCGATATGCCTGTCTTTGCTGGTTTTTCCAAGCGGCCTGAATATTGCTTCCTTTGAAAGAGCTACAGCCTTATCAAGGGTTCCGCCTATGCCTATACCTATATATACAGGCGGGCACGGCCTGGAACCCGCTTCCTTTACGCTATCTACGATAAACCGCTCTATCTCTGAAACCGGGTCAGTCGGCCTGAACATCCTGGTTTTACTCGCATTCTCGCAGCCAAAACCCTTTGCGCAGACTTTTATATTAATCTTATTACCGGGGACTATATCGGTATAAATAATGGAAGGCAGGTTTGTATTTGTATTTTCTCTTATCAGGGGGTCATTTACGATTGAAGATCTGAAATAACCTTTTTTATACGCGAGGCCCACGCCTTCATTGACCGCCTTTTTAAGAGAGCCTTTTACAATTAAAGACTGCCCTATTTTTAAATATACGACTGCCATGCCCGTGTCCTGACATATAGGCAGCATCTTCTTTTTGGCAATGGCCGCATTTTTAATGATTATGTCCAGGACATACCCGGTTTTTGCGCCGGTTTCATTTTTTCTGGCAAGCTTCAGGCCGAAAAGTATATCAGGCCTTAAAGACGTGTTTGCCTTGATAAACAAATCTTTCACTGTATCTCTTATTAATTTAGAATCTATTGTCCTTATCATCTTAACCCCAATATCCTGTGAACCTGCGGTATTAACCTCACGTTATTCAATGTAGAATTTGCCATATCCAAAAATCTGCCGGCAGATTTTATTTTCTGTATCCTATTATTTATCGTCGCGGGCTGAAGTATAAAAAATATGCCCCTGTCTACGCCTTTTATTATAGATACAGCCCTTTTTATATCCGATACCGATGTTTTATCCGTAATGACTGCTTTTACAAAAACTTTTTTTCGGACAGCTTCTTTAAGAAAATCCGCGTGGGCTTTCCAATAAGCCATGATCCCGGTAGAAGACGGGAGCTTTATATCCATGCTTATTATATCTAAAAAATCAATAATCTCCAAAAGTTTATTTTTCAATGTGCCGTTGGTCTCAAGATATATGACAAAACCGCTTTTCTTCAGGCGGGGAAGAACTTCTTTCAAAAAACCGGAATATAAAAGCGGTTCCCCGCCCGTGAGAGAGACTACTTTATTGTCTTCCCTTATAATAGCCTCTATAAGTCCCTGCGCTGAATATTCCCTGAATCGATTTTTCCTGGCCTCATCGCAAAAACCGCAATTTATATTGCACCCGCGAAACCTTACAAATGTCTGGGCCTGGCCGACGTACAAACCCTCGCCCTGAATAGAACTGAATATCTCTGTTATCTTAGCTTTATTCATAATCATATTCCGTTCGCCGAACGGGACAAATAAGGTTACACTTTGACATTGTCAGAGTGTAACCTTATTTAATTTAAAAAGCCTTTGGCGCGGAGGCGGCAGGCGTCGCACGCGCCGCAAGGCCTGCTCCCGCCTTTATAGCAGGACCATGTGAGATTAAAATCCACGCCCAACCCGGCGCCAAGCCTCACTATGTCTTTTTTTGTTTTGTACAATAACGGCGCAACTATTTTTATACCCCTTGCCTTTGTAGCTTTCTTAAAGAGTTCATTAAATTTCCTGTAATATCCCGGCCTGCAGTCAGGATATCCTGAAAAATCTATCGCATTCGCGCCTATGAAAACCGCTTTTGCGCCTATTGCTTCGGCGTAAGAAAGGCCGAAACTTAAAAAAATGGTGTTTCTGGCAGGGACATAAGTAGGCGGGATATTATCTCTGCCTGAAAATCTTCTATTTTCAGGGATCCTGATATTTTTATCCAGAAGCGCGCTTTTTCCCCAGGGCAGGCATATCTTTAAAACAACGCAGCTGGATTTTGCGGCCCGGGCTATCTTTTTCGCGAATAATATTTCTTTTTTATGCCGCTGTCCGTAATCAAACGTAAGGCAGTGCGGTTTATACCCATTTTTTTTAGCAATAAAAAGCGTAACGGCTGAATCCATGCCGCCTGATAATAACACAACAGCCTTTTTCATGATTCTACGCCCTTGGATGGACCTTATCGTAAATCGATTTCAATCTTTCAGTAGTGACATGCGTATATATCTGGGTGGTAGAAAGATTGGCATGCCCTAATAGCTCCTGCACGCTTCTTAAATCCGCTCCCCTGTCCAGCATGTGGGTAGCAAAAGAATGCCTTAGCGAGTGAGGGGAAATATTCTCGTTAAGGCTGGTTTTATGGATATACTTATGAACTATCCTTCTCACGGCCCTGTCGCTCACGCGCCTTTTGCTTTTATTGATAAATACCGGTTTTCTTTCATTTATATCGCTAACGCCGATCTTTTCAAAATAAGCCCTTATAGCTCTCAATGCCTTGTCTCCTATGGGCACGAGCCTTTCTTTTCTGCCCTTTCCGTATACCTTTAATACCCCGCTTATAAAATCAATATCCTCTTTATCCAGGCCCACAAGCTCGCCTACTCTTATCCCTGTTGAATAAAGCGTTTCGAGGATAGCCCTGTCGCGCAATCCTGTATCATCAGAAGGATCCGGGGATTCCAGGAGTTTCGCGGCATCATCTACATTTAAAAATAGGGGTAATTTCTTTTCTATCTTGGGCGTTGAAAGGCTGACGCTGGGATTGGATTTTATGTGCCCTTCCCTGTAAAGAAATTTAAAAAAACTCCTGAGGCAGGCCATCTTTCTGGCTATGGATCTCCTTGCGAAATTCTTCTCCTTCATCCTGGCCAGAAAAAGCCTCACGTCCAGATGAGTAATTTGCTCTATAGGTTTATCTTTTATTGATTCGCTGAATTCTCTGAGGTCTATCTTATAGTTAGTTACGGTATGTCCCGAGGCGTTTTTTTCAATCTGCAGATAATTGATGAATTTATGCACATATCTATCAAGCATCTTCTCCCTCTGATACAGTATCTTCGTCATCGCTCTGGGAAGGGAGCCTGCGGGATATGTGATGGCATTTCGGATAATTAGAACAGCCATAAAAATGCCTGCCTCCCCTGGAGCGGCGCTCGACTAGCATCCCGCCGCAGTCAGGCTCAGGGCATTTCACGCCCGTAGGTATGGCTTTTGCAAACCTGCAGTTAGGAAAATCAGAACAGCTTAAAAATCTTCCGAGCCTTCCCCACTTTATAACCATGGGCTTGCCGCATTTCTCGCAAATCTCCGAGGTTTTTACGGCCTCGCCTTTTACCTTGCGCATGTTTACTTTCGCATGCTCCACGTCTTTCTCAAAAGGCTCATAAAATCTTCTAAGCACCTCTACGCTTTTCTGCCTTCCTTCTTCTATTTCATCCAGTTCTTCTTCCATTTTGGCCGTAAATTCCATGTCCAGAATCCTGGGAAAACTTTTTATTAAAAGATCTGTTACCACTATGCCCAGTTCAGAAGGACAGAAATAACCTTCTTTCCTTTTTACATAATTGCGGGCAATGATAGTCTGGATGATAGGCGCATATGTGCTCGGTCTTCCAATCCCATCTTCTTCAGGGGCTTTCACAAGAGAAGCGTCTGAATATCTCGGAGGAGGTTTTGTAAAATGCTGGTTTGGATTTAGCTTTAAAAGATCTAATATCTCTCCCGGTTCTAACGAAGGGAGCATCCTATCCTCCTCTTTCTCTTCTTCGTTTTCCTGATAAACAACGCTGAAACCCCGGAATATCTTCTGAGAACCATTGGCTTTAAAAATACATCTTCCCGCCTTTATATCAACGCTCACCACATTAAATACAGCCGGCGTCATCTGGCTGGATATAAAGCGGTTCCATATCAACGTATAGAGTTTATACTGGTCGGGCGCCAGAAATTCTTTTATGCTGTCAGGTTCTCTCAGCGGCAGCGCAGGCCTTATTGCTTCGTGGGCTTCCTGAGCGCTTTTCTTTGCTTTGTATACGTTCGGCATGCTCGGCACAAATTCAGAGCCATATTTTTCAAGTATATATTTTCTCGCGAAATCCTGCGATTCCTTTGAGAGGTTCACTGAATCTGTGCGCATGTAAGTTATAAGACCCACGTTGCCCTCATCTCCTATCGGCAAGCCTTCGTATAACTGCTGGGCTACCTTCATGGTCTTATAGGCCTGGAACCTGAGTTTGTAAAACGCCTCCTGCTGGAGCTTGGAGGTCGTAAAAGGCGGCGAGGCGTATTTTCTTTTTTCTTTTTTATCTACGCTAGCGACCGTAAACTTTTCTTTCTCAAGCTCGGCGGCCAGATTCACGGAATCGTTTTTATTCTTTAGATCCGCTTTTTTATCCTCTACCTTATCAAGCTTGGCTATAAACTTGGAATTTTCCATGCCCTTCTTCTGAAGCTCCGCTTCTATATCCCAATATTCCTCAGGCACAAAAACGCGAATTTCATTCTCCCTGTCCACTATAAGCCTCACTGCGACTGACTGGACCCTGCCTGCTGAAAGGCCCTTGCCTACTTTTCTCCATAATAACGGGCTGATACTATAACCCACTAACCTATCCAGGACTCTTCTTGCCTGCTGAGCGTCCACCATGTTCATATCTATTTTGCCGGGCTTACTGATTGCCGCTTCTATCGCAGTCCTTGTAATTTCATGGAACGCGATCCTGTGAATCTTTTTCTTCTTTCCTAAAAGATTGGCGAGATGCCAGCTTAT
>JAGVFL010000060.1 GCA_020057645.1 Candidatus Omnitrophota bacterium | reverse complement strand
GCCTGAACAAATAATCAAACCTCGGAAAATATTTAGGCGTCAATTTACAATATTCTTTGTACTCCTGGCCGAATCTCTCTAAAAGAACTCTTTCTTCTTTTTTCATCTGCGGTATATAAATCATAAAGAAGACGGCCGCGAACAAGAAAATAAACCAAAGCTCTAACAACATCACCACAACCCCTGTGCCTATTATAAATGTCCCAAAATACATGGGGTTTCTTATAATAGCATATGGGCCGTCTTTTACCAGGGCGTTGCCGTTGGAAGATTTCTCTTCTTTATACCCTCTTGCCGAGATGCGAAACAAAAAACCAAACAAGATAAGGCCCATGCCGGCCGCATTCAACAACCCAGCCAGGACAGTCTGTCTCTGGTGAGGGAATGCGAAATTAGAGAGCATAATAACTGCCCCCAAGCCTAAAAACATAAGACCGCCCTGTATTTTTATGCGGATTTTCATAAGTAATATAATACGAAAATTTGCCCTATACCAGTCGCTAAGATTTATGTGTATACTATCTATTTCGCTCCGGTATAGGGCGTGAACCACTATGGCTTGCCGTGAACCCGAGCGAAAAATATATTCACTACTTAATCTTAGCGAGTGGTTCACGGCGGAGGGATAGGGATTCGAACCCTAGATACAGCTTTTCAACCGTATAGCGGTTTAGCAAACCGCCGCACTCGACCACTATGCGATCCCTCCGGATTTTATGAATTATTAGGAATTAATTGTAGCACACCTCTAGAAGAGTATCAATATTAATCAGAAATCCTTAGAAATTCAACATTGTCGGTTTTCTAGTTGTTCAAGCTGGATGTCTTTCGTTTTGTTGTGAAGAACTCTTTTATTAAGGAACTTGCTTCTTTTTCTAAAATACCTTTTTTAACTTTAACTTTGTGGTTTAATTTTTTGTTGTTTAAAATTTTAAAAACTGACTGGTGGGCTCCTGTTTTTGGGTCTTTTGCAGCGTATATCAGGCTTTCTATGCGACTTAAAACCATTGCCCCTGCGCACATGCTGCATGGTTCAAGCGTTGAATACATCGCGCAATCTGTTAATCTTTCGCTCTGCAGAAAATTTGCCGCCTGCGTAATGGCTATCATCTCCGCGTGAGCCGTAGGGTCTTTTAAGGTTTTGATTTGATTATGAGCCTTGCCTATTATTTCGCCTTCATGCACGATAATGGCGCCTACAGGCACCTCGTCATTCTCAAATGCCTTCACAGCCTCTTTAAGAGCTTCTCTCATGTAATGTTCGTGGTTTTTCATATTTTCGAAGAAAATATGATCCTGAAGCAGCGTAAAACAATCCGACAAATAGGAGGATTACAGCTACTGAAGGATCTTAAATCTACTTATAGAAGGTCCTTCGAACACTCCCTATTCGGTTGTATTCTCAGGATCAAGTTTGCCTTCGGCGAATTTGGCGGAGAGTGGAGGATTTGAACCTCCGGTGGGCTTGCGCCCACAGCGACTTTCGAGGCCGCCGCATTAGACCGCTCTGCCAACTCTCCGTTTACTATGCGTAAAAATATTATAATTCAATCCCGCCCATATTCAAAGCTATTTTTACCACCCCTCCCCTTAAGGTTACAAAACTGACATTGTCAAAAGTGTAACATTGGTTTGGAATAAAAAACGGCAGTTTCTCTTGTTAGAAAAACTACCGTTTAAATTGGTAGCGGGGTTGGGATTTGAACCCAAGACCTTCGGGTTATGCTTACTACTACAGCTTTCGCTGCTCCGCCATGAATTTTGGCGGATTTGTAGTCCGGACTATACCTTTACCCTTTTAAAGGGTACCTATCGTCTAGTCTCTACACACTTCCCCTGATTTCATTCAAGGGTTTGGCTCGGTATTACCAGTTAAGGCTTCACCGAATTTGACAGGTAATCTTTCCTTACATTGCTGTAAGGACGCCCATTTACCCCATTAGATAATAAATATCTAACGGGGTGTACTGAGCCCGACGAGCTACCAGACTGCTCCACCCCGCAGTATTTGTTCAGTTGTATTTCGCATTATAGCCCTGCATCTATTGAGTGTCAACGCTTTTGTTCTCGACTTCGCTCGAACAATATTAGCGTCAGCGTTCTATCCTTATTGGGATCTCGCCTTTTTTTGTGACGCCCATGGATTCGCGGGCTACTTTTTCAACGTAATTTATATCTTCTTCAAGCCTCTTTTTTTCTTTATAAAGTTTCAGATTTTCTTTTTCCAGCCTACTGATCTCGCCTTCCAGATGCATGTTTCTTACTTTCAGCTGTATAAATTTTATATACCCCGGAATAAAGATGGCGGCAATGACCGCTGCTACCGCTATGTGTATTGGCTTAAACCTTATCTTGGCCATGGCATGGAGCCGTATACTGCTTTACTGCCCAGATCCTCTTCTATTCTCAACAGCTCGTTGTACTTGCAAATCCTGTCTGTCCTGCACACTGATCCTGTCTTTATCTGGCCGGTTCCCATCGCGACAACAAGATGGGAAATAGTCGTGTCTTCTGTCTCGCCTGAACGATGCGACACGACTGCAGTGTAACCTTTTTTCTTGGCCAGCTTAATCGCCTCTATTGTTTCCGTAAGAGTGCCTATCTGGTTTACTTTTATAAGTATAGAGTTTGCGACATGCTTGGCAATACCCATTTTAAACCGTTTTGTATTTGTAACAAATATATCATCGCCTACAATCTGGATTTTATCGCCTAGGCTTTTTGTTATTTTTTTCCATCCATCCCAATCGTTTTCCGCCAACCCGTCTTCAATGGAAATAATCGGGTATTTGGAGACCCAGTTCGCGTAAAAATTCACCATGTCTTCGCTGCTTTTTTCCTTAACAGCTTCTGCCTCTAGGATATACTTGCCATTCTCATAGAATGAGCTGGCTGCAGGGTCCAAAGCGATAAAAACATCCTTCGCGGCCTTATAACCTGCTTTTTCTATCGCCTGAAGAATAACTTCTATCGCCTCTTCGTTGGATTTTAAATCAGGGGCAAATCCGCCTTCGTCCCCTACGGAAGTTGAAAGCTTTTTTTCGTGAAAAATTTTTTTAAGATTATGAAATATTTCCGCGCCCATCCTCAACGCCTCTTTGAATGAGGCAGCGCCCCTCGGCATTATCATGAATTCCTGGAGGTCTACGTTATTGTCTGCGTGGACGCCTCCGTTTAAAATGTTCATCATCGGAACAGGCAGTATATTCGCATCTTCTCCGCCCAGATATTTATAAAGAGGCATCTTTTTCTGGATTGCCGTAGCCTTGGCAGCTGCCATTGAAACGCCCAGGATCGCATTTGCTCCGAGACGGGCTTTATTCTCCGTAGCGTCAAGTTCTATCATCAATTTATCGATCAGCTTTTGCTTCGAAGCGTCCTTACCGGCCAAAGCGGAATTTAACTCATTATTAACATTACTAACTGCCTTCAATACGCCCTTGCCCAGATAGCGGCCTTTATCCCCGTCTCTGAGTTCCACTGCCTCGTGCTCGCCTGTAGATGCGCCGCTTGGCACAGCCGCTCTTCCGATTACGCCTGATTCCAGGATAACGTCCACCTCTACCGTAGGGTTTCCGCGCGAATCTAAAATCTCTCTTCCGATTATTTTTTTGATCAAAGTCTTCTTCCCCATAACACTCCTCCTCGTATTGAAAGAGTCATATTAACACACTAGAATATCCTTGTCAACTAAGCTCAATTGACACTGCTATGTTATTATGATATACTTTATCTCACTATGACATACCGTAAATTCAAAATGTACCTTATGGAGTATCGGGTTAAAATCGCTATCACAGCAACGATTATCATCCTTATAATCCTGTCCATATGGGGCCTCACGTCATTGGAATCATTCTACAGGCATCTTACAATAGCCCAGATGCCGATAAGCCTGCTTCTGGCAGGCATCAACGCCGGCATATTTGTATTCATGTACATGACATTTCTGCAGGGCGGTTTTACAAAAATAAAACAGACTGCAATAAAAGGCGAAAACGTAAATATCCACTGGGACGACGTCATAGGGATGGAAGAAGCAAAACAGGAAGCCCTTGAAGTTGTGGAGTTGATAAAAGACAGGACCAAGCTTTTGAAGATAGGCGGAAAAATCCTTAGAGGCCTTTTGATGGTAGGCCCTCCGGGCTGCGGCAAAACATATCTTGCCAAAGCCATTGCCACAGAAGCAGGCATACCTTTTATATCCATGTCAGGCAGTGAATTCACGGAAATATTTGTGGGTGTCGGAGCCTCGCGCGTAAGAAAATTATTTAAAAAAGCTCGAAGCCTTGCATACGGATACGGCGCAAGCATTATCTTCATAGACGAATTAGATGCCATAGGAAGACAGCGTTCCTTCAGTTTTATGGGCGGCGGCCAGGAAACCAACAGCACTCAGAACCAGCTTCTCGTAGAAATGGACGGCCTTCAAGACAAAGATAGTAACGTTATTATCATAGGCGCTACAAATGCCGCTGAGAGCATTCTGGATCCCGCGCTATTAAGGCCGGGAAGATTTGACAGAAAAATCTACCTAGACAGGCCAAACCTGCAGGAAAGAGAAAAGGTATTTGAATATTACCTTAAAAAAATAAAATACGAACCGACTGTAGATATAGGAAGGCTCGCGAGACAGGCTGTACATAAATCGCCTGCTGAGATTGAAAATATGATAAAAGAATCTGCTCTTATAGCAACCAGAAAAAGAAAAGAAACCGTGGGCAATAAAGAGCTGTCGGAAGCCATGGAGCGCATAGACATGGGCCTGAAGCACAAGAAACACATGACAAAAGAAGAAAGAGAAATGGTCGCGTTCCACGAAACAGGGCACCTGGTGGTAATGTATATATTGCATCCTACGGATGACGTATTTAAAGCCTCTATAATATCCCGCAAGGAAACGCTTGGCGTAGTGCACTCTCAGCCAAGAGAAGAACTGTACACGCACAATAAAGAAAAACTTCTGGCTGATATAAAAGTAGACCTCAGTGGATACATCGCAGAAAAGATCAAATTCGGGACTACAAGCACCGGCGTTGCTTCCGATTTCCAAAAAGCCATGCAGATAGCCCATAATATGGTCTGGATGGTAGGCATGAGCGATGCGGGTTACGTAGGCGATTATACAGTGGTACCAAAATCGCAGCTATCGGAGTCATTAAAAGAAAAACTTAACGCTGAAACAGACAAGATAATACAGAACTGCCTCAAGGATGTAGATGCTCTTCTTAAAAAAGAATGGCCTATCGTGGAGCGCTTCGTAAAAGAACTTCTTGAAAAAGACGAATTGGAATACGACGAAATTGAAGCAATATTCAGGGAATGCGGAAAAGGCCACAACTTCAAGAAACCTGAATGAGAGAGCGCCTGACAAAGTGTAAAGTCTTATTTATATTTTTAATCCTTTCCGGCCTTTCTGCCTGCGACAAACCAACCTATCCCACAGGTAAAATAGAAGAATCCGTCCTGAAACTCTGTAAAGACGAATATAACCTAGACAATGTAAAAGTAAAGATCGTCGGCTCTACGCTGGGCGTATATATCCCAGTGGAAGGCCTGGTTGATCCTGAAATGAAACTAGACAAAAAGGCCGGAGAAAAAATAGAGGACGTAGCCCTTTCTATCCACCGCGTCGTTACAAGCACGGACATGCCTCTGAAGTTTTACATCTTTACGACCAGAGACACCAAAACCGCGGGCGCGGAATTCATACTTACGGGATTTATATACGACGTTGTGAGGGTAAGGCTTTTTGACATATCAAGAGGCGAATATTTTCAGAGAATATTGAGAGATTTCAGATTCAACCCGGCTATAGCCGGAGAACGAAAAATAAGGGAGCTGTTTAACGCCTTAAATCATAACTCACCTTTGACGGAAACCTTGAAGCCAATATTGTATCCCATATATGTTATAGGCAAAAAAGACACCCAGAAAATAGAAATAACTGACATAGAATCAAAAGAACTGTCAGACCACGAATCGCTTCTTTACGTAAAAACTGTCGAAGAATACGAGGCCTCTCCGGGATTTGAAGCCTACGGAGCAATATTCCCCCCGGGATTTAAAAATGAATACCTTTTCCTGATAGATATATCCTTATTTACAAGCCCGATGAAAGAGATTGTCTCAAAGTATTTTTATTCAAATAACGAGGTAAGGCAAAGAGACCTGAAAGACACGTTCGAACAATATAAGGATTCAGGCATCATAGGCATAGACGGTTTCCCGAAAAAAGACCTGGACATTGGCTGGTTTTTAAGCCAGCAGATTTCCAGAAGAATAAAACAGCTTTTTGAAGAAGATAAAAAATTAAAAAAGAATTTCAGGGTAGTTTCAAGCCATGGCGAGATAAAGGACAGGGTCTTTCAGTTTAAATTTAACATAACTTCAAATGACGGTAAAACAGGGGATGAAAAAATCATATTTTCAAATATAATAAAAATGGCCGGAACCGTTCTGCATCTTTATGGATTTGAGGAATATAAAAGCGTGGAATTTATAAGCTTGGCTAACGCTGAGAAAAAGATATATCTTTCAAAAGAAAATCTGGAAATATTCAGGAAAAATAAACTAGATATTGCGTCGCTGAAATATTAAAGCTCAAGTTGACAAACTGACATTGTCAGAATGTCAACTTAGATAATTCTTACTTTTCTTCCTTCTATCTTTAATTTTCCTTCTACGAATAACTGTATTGCCCTGGGATAAATTTTATGCTCTTCTTCGTGTATGGCTTCCGCCAGGGTTTCTTCCGTATCGTCATCTGTTACCTTGACGGACGATTGCAGTATTATGGGGCCGGCGTCCATATCCTTTGTAACAAAATGCACCGTAACCCCGGTAATCTTCGCGCCGTATTCGAACGCGTCCTTTATCCCGTGAGCGCCTTTAAAAGAAGGGAGAAGGGCCGGATGCACGTTCAAAATCTTATTTTCATAAGCGCCTATAAAATCCCCTGATAACATCCGCATGTAGCCTGCAAGGACTATGAGGTTTATATTTTCTTTCTTAAGGGCCTTCAGGATTTCGGTTTCAAAATCTTTTTTTGTCTTAAAATTCTTTCTTTCTACCACGAGCGTCCGGATACCTGAATTCTTAGCCCTTATGAGGGCATAACAATCAGGCGCGTCCGACACAACAAGCTTTATATCGGCTTTTATATGGCCTTTTCCCCGGCTATCTATTATAGCCTGGAGATTCGTGCCGTTACCTGAGCAGAAAACAGCTATGTTCATACAAAAACCTCTTTTATCTTCTTTAAGATATCTCTTTTGGAAGCAGCTCCTACCATCCTGGCTACCTCTCCGCCTTTATTGAAAAATATAAGCGTGGGTATATTCATGACGCTGAGATTAGTCGCCACGTCCATGGCATCGTCTATATTCAGCTTGGCAATCTTGTACTTGCCTTTATATTCATTTGCGATTTCTTCTACTATAGGCGCTATTATTTTGCACGGCATGCACCACGTAGCCCAAAAATCCACAATAACAGGTTTATCCGACTTCAATACTTCCTCTTCAAAACTATCATCCCTTAGTTCCAGAACGTTTCCCGCCATTTTTCCTCCCATGCTTTCTATGTTCGTCGTTCGTGGTTCGTCGTTCGTGATTCGCAACGAACTACGACGAATCACGATTCACGAGCGACTAACGACGAAATTATATTCTTACTATACATTTAGTTGGGCATTTTTCAATAATCGTCTTCCAGGGCGTATCGGATTTTGCCTTGCTATAATCTACCCTGGAAAGATTATTTTCCACGATAAATGCCCCTCCGGAAAGCTTCTCGCATATCTTGCACCCTATACAGCCAACAGGGCATATAGATTTTACCACTGCCCCCTTATCCTGCGAAAGGCATTTTACATAAATTTTATCATCGGCCTTTCCTAAAATAATTATTTTTTTCGGGCAAGCCATGATGCATTTGCCGCAGGCAGTGCATTTGGAGCTGTCAACCACCGGGATATCGTTCTCATTTAAACGGATTGCGTCAAAAGGACACGCGTCCGCGCAGTCCCCAAAACCAAGGCAGCCGAACCTGCACTCTTTATTCCCTCCGGCCAATAAATTCACCCCTGCGCATGTTCTTAAACCGATATATTCATATTTATCCGAAGATCTTTTGCCTCCATTGCACCTCATGCGGGCTATTTTCTTCGTTTTTACCTTTACACCCATACCGAGAATCCCGGCAATTTTATCGTAAATCTCCTGGCCGCCGGGCGCGCAGGTAGTAACCTCGGCTTTTCCGCTCACTATTGCCTCTGCTAAACTCGCGCATCCCGCCATGCCGCAGGCCCCGCAATTAGCGCCGGGGAGGGCGTGTATTACCATATCTATCTTAGGGTCCACATCAACCCTGAAAATCTTTGAGGCATACGCAAGCCCCAGGCCGAATAAAAGGCCCATTATTGACATTGTTAAAATAGGTATTAGCATATTTTTAAAACCTGAATCCGCTGAAGCCCATGAAAGCCATTGACATGAGCGATGCGATTATAAACGCGATCGGCGCATCCTTAAAAGACGGCGGTATATCGCAGAGTTCAAGCCTCTCTCTTATCCCTGACATAAAGAGCATCACAAGTATATAACCCAGCCCCACGCAAAAACCCTGCAAGGCCGATAAAGTGAAGCTGGTTAACGTATTAATTCCCGGCTTAAAAAACATCTCGCTATTTAAAACAGCAACCCCAAGCACTGCGCAGTTAACAGTAATTAGAGGAAGGTATATCCCCAGGGTCCTGTAAAGCGCCCGGCTGAATTTTTTTATGACCATCTCTACAAACTGGACAAACGAAGCGATTACAAGAATAAACGAAATTGTCCTGAGATATTCTACATGAAAAGGCACAAGTATAAAATTATAAATAGCCCAAGTAATT
>JAGVFL010000174.1 GCA_020057645.1 Candidatus Omnitrophota bacterium | reverse complement strand
CTGCCGGCAATAATAGGGAAAGTTCAAGAGATTTGCGTGGCGGGAAAAACACTCTTTTTGCAATTTTTAAATAAGCTGCTAAAGAATCTGCCTCCAATACCTCGAACAATATGTAACTCAAAAATCCGTCCATTATCCTTCTTCTAATACAAGGGCCAAAAACAACAGACCGATTCAGAAAAATATTTATGAACAGCCTTTTAAAAACTCCTGCTTTAAGGCCGGAAAGGACAGCTCCAGGGACTTTCGCGGCAACAATTTTTTTTGCCTGGATTAAAGCGGCAAAGACAGAATTTTTGATCTTGAATTCAAATGCCTTTTTTACAAAAAACTCCCATCTGAAATTAGGCGATTTTTCTATCAAGTCACGGATATCAAAAAAGCTCTTTAAGCCTTTGTACCCCTTGCTATTTATCAGGTTTACGCATAGGTACAATAGAATAAATTCGTCGCTTAATTCGTAATAATCTGTTTCGCCTTCAACCCTTTTCGCATCAAGCCAAAAACCATTTATCCTCTCAGGGTTCCTATACATCATCGTTATGTCCCAATGCAAATCTAGCGAACAAGCTCCCGGGCGGGAAAAATCATCATGCCATTGCCAGGCCTCGACCTCATTAGCCGGAACTTCCCTGTAGCCCATTTTATTAATCAGCTCGCCAGCTTTAAGCCTATCGTCTTCTCTTATCAGTAAATCGATATCCGCGCTGGGGCCCCGGCTAGACATATCGCCGTAAAGCCACGCGGACAAAACAACACCCTTTAGCGGAATTGCCTTGATTTGCGCCTGGGAAAATGATCTTAATACCTCAAAAAGTTCTGCATTTGAACGCGCGGTCTGGCTAATCGCGTTTAAACGTATCTGTTCAAGCCGCTCAAACACGAATTCAGGGATTTCGACGTAATCTCTTAAGGCCTTCAGGTTTTTTGTTATAATTACAACCCTTGCGCTATTTATAGCTATATCAGTAAAGCTGTTCCAGCGCACTCCTTCCCGGACCAAATAAATGGCTTTATTGTGCAACTCTTCATCAATCAAGCCATGAGAAAGTAAAATACATAATCCCTGGGCATTGTAATAAAGCGGATCCTTATTTCTTATGCGCTTTATCAGCTTGGCAAATAAAAGCCGACGCTCAGTAATAATGCTGTTTATGCCGTTGATTCCCTTGAGGATACCCGGAAATCCGCGCGATAACAATGCCATCAATGGCGCAAAGGTCAAATGTAGTTTAGACCTTAAATTTATATCGATATCATTACGACTTATGCTTACGACCCTCCCTTTTATCCGGCTGATCTCGAATGGGCCCTCAACTGCTTTGGCAGAATTATCTCCTTTGGTATAGTATTCAACATTTCCGTTTTGCTTGCTGATTTTAACAAGACGATGAATCAAAAACGTGCGGTAATCGGAATCTATCTTATCCACTGCTAATATGTCCCCGACATTTACCCTCTTGTTAAGAACCGGCTCTATGACAAGCTTATCGTAATCTTTTATGACCGGATACATACTCCTGCCGCGAATACGTAAATTAATTACTTTGCCGTTTTCGAGCATCTCTAAAGATTTGATATGTTCTTCTGCCGGTAGCATAATCGATTTTACGCCTTATCATCAAGCCTTAAGCGCAAATAACGCACTGTAGCCCGGAATTTCTCTAAGTAATTTTTCGTTACTGCCGATAACTATCCTATCACAAGCCTGAAGGTAATAAATCGAATCTGTTTGGGCTATGGCGCTAATCCTATGGCTGACGATTATGATTGTAGAATCCTTAAAGCTATCCCTAATGTTCTGGATAATTTTTTCTTCCGATTCTACGTCTAAGGATGAAGTCGCCTCATCTAAAATTATAATTTGCGGCCTCTTAATCAACGCCCTGGCAATTGCTATGCGTTGCTTCTGGCCTTGAGAAAGTTTGAAAGCGTTCTCTCCGACAACTGTATTGAATTTATCAGGCAGGCTATTAATAAAATCTAATGCGCCGGCTAATCTCGCGGCTTCGGCAACATCCTCAGTCGAAGCTTTCTTCGCAGCGTAAGAGATATTGCTGGCTATTGTTTCATCAAAAAGAAATGGTTCCTGTAAAGCTATGCCGACATTGTTTAAGAAGTAAGCTGAATCTATATTCACAAGATCATCGTTGCCGATCTTAATAAAACCAGACTGCGTCCGGTAAAGACCCAGAAGAAGGTTGAGCAAGGTAGTTTTACCGCAACCGGATTGACCCACAAGACCGACATGAGAACCTGGCTCAATAATAAAACTTAAATCTTTCAATATAAGCTTATCCGGCCGGTAACCAAAACTGACATTATTAAATTCGACCCTTCTCAAGTCCTGCGGCTTAATAGTCGCGTTTAATGCGGCCGGCAAAGGCTGGTCAAGAAGATTGGCAAGGCGTTCCAGGGTTATTTTGTTCAAAACAAGCTGGCCGGACATACTTGTTAATGTGGAATAAGCTCCTATACCCTGAGAAATATAGGCAAGAGCAGCTCCCAGACTTCCCAGTGTCAACTTGCCATGGATAACCAGTACTGCGCCAAAGAAAGACAATAGCCCAAAGAAAAATTTATTAGAGATACTTTCAAAAAAAGAGACCATGGCTGTTAAACGCTTATTTTTCATTGCCAGCCGTGTGTTTTCAAAGAGCTCATGAATATACTCGATTATCTCCCTCCCTAGTGTCCCAAACGCCTTAAGGAGATAAATATTGGAGAATATTTTTTCGAGTTTTTTATAAAGCTGTTCTGCCCTTTCTAAGCTCAGTTTGCTAAACCGTTCTATCGGCTTTATTAACAGCACAATCCTTAAAATAACTAAAAATTGATAGAGTATAACAATTAGGAGTAACCAAGGATTAATCAAAAATATAATTACAGTGATTGTAATAATCTTTATAAGCGAACTTATAAAATGCACCAGGGTGACATTAATTATGGTTGATGAACCGCTGATGTCATTAGTTACGCGGAACAGGTTTATTGCAGAAGGCGTGTTTTGAAGATAACCTAATCCTTGAGCTTTAAACCTCTTAAACACTTCCCTCGTTAAATCAGCCTCAATCCTGATTACCGCGATATTCTTTAGATAATCATAAATGATGCTAAGTATCAAGCTGACAATAAAGATGCCGACGGCAAAAACGCTAAATATAATTAATAGATGTAAGTTCTTCCCCAATATT
>JAGVFL010000076.1 GCA_020057645.1 Candidatus Omnitrophota bacterium | reverse complement strand
GGTTTAAACCCCACCTACGCGGGTGGGACGAAAAATGGCGCAAGTAAGTTTAAAAAACGTTTATAAGGTCTATCCGGGCAATATAGAAGCTGTCCGCGACGTGAGCATCGGAGTCGAAAACAGGGAGTTTGTAGTCATTGTAGGCCCGTCGGGCTGCGGCAAGTCCACCACGTTAAGGATGATAGCGGGCCTGGAAGACGTTACAAAAGGCGAGATCTGGATAAGCAATAAAATGGTCAACGACGTGCCTCCGAAGGACAGGGATATTGCCATGGTCTTTCAGAATTACGCGCTGTATCCCCACATGACTGTTTACGAAAACATGTCATTCGCCCTCAGGCTCCGCAAATACCCCAAATCAGAGATAGAAACCAGGGTTAAAGATGCCGCGGAAATTCTCGGCATTGTCAAACTTTTAAACAGGCGGCCCATGGAACTTTCAGGCGGCCAGCGTCAGAGAGTGGCGGTCGGCAGGGCCATAGTCCGCAAGCCGATGGTATTTTTATTTGACGAACCCTTGAGCAACCTGGACGCTAAGATGCGCGTTCAGATGAGGACAGAATTAAATAAACTGCATATCAGGCTCCAGTCAACCATGATATACGTTACCCATGACCAGACAGAGGCCATGACCATGGGCAACCGCATAGTCGTGATGAAAGACGGCATCATCCACCAGGTCGCGGACCCTATCACGCTTTACGATAAACCGGTCAATAAATTTGTAGCGGGCTTCATGGGGTCTCCTCCGATGAATTTTGTAAAAGGGAAGGTAATTAAAAAAGATTCCAAATTTTTCTTCACGGAAGACGGCTTCATCGTGAAGATAGTAGGGGACATGTATAAAAAATTGGCCGCTTATGAAGGCAAAGAAATTTTCTTCGGGATAAGGCCCGAAGACATATACGACAAACTTTTCACTTCCCAGGCCTCCTCCGAAAACACCGTAAAAGCCGTTGTCGAGATAGTAGAGCCGATGGGCGCGGAAGCATACTTATATATCACAGCCGGCAAGAGCTCGCTTATCGCGAGGGTAGGCGGGCACGACAGGCCGGAAGTCCACCAGGATATGGACCTTGTGTTTGACATGTCAAAGGCCCACTTCTTTAATAAAGACACAGAAGAAACCATAATATAAGCCTAACCCTGAGCAAGCGAGCGCATAGCGAGCGCGTCAAAGGGCGCTTATGCAATCAGAAAATAAAAACACTCTAATAGTAATATTATTATGCAGCGTTAGTTTTGTAATCGTTTCCTACCTTGTTTTTCGCACCGCGCTTCCGAAACTTCCGAATATTTTTTTATATAATCTCATTATAGTATTCAGCATGCACGAACTTGGTTACCAGAGAACTCTTTTCTTCCTGGCCGCCGGCATTTTTCTATCCATTCTTATATCAATAACATCTCAGTTTTTGTATGTTTTGAATATCCCTGTATTTTTTATCACGTTTCTTATAGCAGATGATGAAATAAAAAAGCATAATTACCATTCTCTTATCGTAAAGACGCGGATCGAAGAGATATTAGAAAACATCAACGTCCTCAAGGCCGAGCATAATAAACATAAGAGAGAAGCCGCGTCTTTGGAGAAGAAGAACGGCAGGTATAATTCCCTGAAAGACATTGTCTCCACCCTTAATTCCACGTTATCCCTGGAAGACGTCATGAAAAAGATAATGGACAATGCCTTCAGTATCGTCGGCAAATCAGATTCGGGACTTTTATTTCTGGTGGATACTTCGAAACAAGAATTAAATCTCGCATTTTCAATAAATAAGGCGTATCCGGATAAGGTAAAGACAAAGAAGGGCGACATGCTGGATGAATGGGTTTTTAAAGAGCGCCAGGCCCTTTTAGTGGAAGACATAAAAAAAGATTTCAGATTCAGCGAGGATAGATACAGCGAATACGAAAGATTATTTCGCTCTGTTATTTCTTGTCCGCTGATGGAAGGCCATAAAGTGATAGGCATCCTGAGGCTTGAAAATCTCCATCCTCACCATTATACTTCCGAAGACCTCAGGCTTCTGGATATTATATGCGATATAGGCGCGGTAAGCCTTCAGAACGCGGCGCTTTATAAACAGACCCTGGACCTCGCTATTAAAGACGGGCTCACAGGGTTGTATCTTAGAAGATATTTTCTGGACAGGTTAAAGCAGGAATTGCCGCGTTGTTATAGCAATAATTTACCCTGTTCTTTCCTCATGATAGATGTAGATAATTTTAAAAATTATAACGACGAGTACGGCCACATGGCAGGCGACATGGTGCTCAAATTGATTTCCAAGGTGCTTTTAAATTTTATAAGCGGCGGCATGGCGTGCCGTTATGGCGGAGAGGAATTTTCAATACTCCTTCCGGATGTTTCCAAAAAAGACGCAATACGCATAGCTGACAATATAAGGAAGGCTGTGAAAAAAGAAGACGTAGAGCTTCGCAGGGTAAAGACTCACGTTACGGTTTCAATCGGCGTGGCTGCCTTTCCCGACGATGTAAAAACTTATGAAGAATTGATCATGAAGGCCGATGAGAGGCTCTATAAAGCCAAGCGCGAAGGAAAAGACAGAGTAATAATTGAATAATGGAGTAGCGGAGCGAAGCTCCGCGCAATATTTATGAACCCTTTTGTATATTTTATTTTTTATGCGATACTTCTGATATTAAGTTACAGGGTAGAACTGCGATGGTCTTTATTGTGTTCTATTTTAATAAGCATGTACGTGCTTATAGCCCAATTTAAGCGCGTATCGTACGAGACAATCCTGTTCATTATATTTTTCAGCGTTATTCCTTTTATCTCGGAAAAATTCAAAAGAAATTTTAACGCCTATAAGTCCAGGATGCGCAATGAGCTTGAATCAGCCAGAATGTCCTATGATAATCTCATGGGAGCGGATAAAAAACAGCTGGAATCAAATCTTGAGATAGAAAGAAAGACTCAGCAGGTCTCTTCCCTATACGAGATCTCCAAAGAAATGTCCGAGTGCCTCGCGTTTGAAGACATATTCGACATATTTTCCTCTGTCCTTAAGAAATCCTTCAGATTCAGGCTCGCGAGGCTTGTGCTTTTAAAAGAGCCTAACGATCAGATAGATTCTGTTTATGAGATTGAGCTTGGCAGGGCTTATGCCAAGGCCGCCCCTGATAATTTTGACAGGGAGCTTGTAGACGTGATTTTACAGGAGCGGAAGGAAATCCTGATCTCTCCCATGGAAGATTCGCGTTTTTCAAGGAGGCTTTTCATTATAAAAGATTTTGACACCCTGATAGCCATACCTCTTATATCCGAGGAAAAAATATCCGGCATCTTATACATAGAGAATATCTCCAGGGTGTATTTTGAAAATTTCCTTATCCTGGCAGGCCAGTTTGCCATACAGCTTCAGAAGGTCATTTTATATAAAAAGGTCCAGGAAATGGCGATAACCGATTCGCTCACAGAGGTTTCTACCAGGCGCTATTTTCTCGAAAGGTTCAGGGAAGAAATCCGGCGCTCCATGCGTAGAAAATCCACCATGTCTTTCCTCATGATAGACCTGGACTATTTTAAAGAAAAAAATGATAAATTCGGCCATCTCGTAGGCGATGTTATACTAAAAGAGATCGCGCTCGTACTTAAATCAACCCTTCGCGAGATTGATATAATCGGCAGATATGGCGGGGAAGAATTCGCTGTTGTCCTGGCAGGGATCGCAAGGGAAGGGGCGCTCTTGGCCGCGGAACGTATCCGTTCAAGCGTTGAACATTCTGTATTCAAGGCATACGATGAAAAGGTTTCCGTTACCATCAGTATAGGCATCAGCGCCTTTCCTGAAGACGGGGTGGACGAACATACCCTTATAGAATCAGCGGATAAGGCTCTTTATCGGGCCAAGGAAAAAGGCCGCAATCGGATTGAGTAGGGAACGGTTTGAAACCGTTCCCTACAGACAAAAATCATTTGCATTCTCCTCTAAATTAATGTAATATAATCATCTATGTATGCTATAGGCGTTGACCTTGGGGCAACTTTTGTAAAAATCGGCCTTGTGGATAATAAGGGCAAAGTTTATTTCAGGCGTAAAATCGAGACCCCTCCTGGCGCTGATAAAACCCTCCTGATAGATTCTATTGTAAATAACGTAAAAGATGTCATAAAAGAATCAGGTAAGCAGGTCTATGGCATTGGTATAGGCGTTCCCGGTCCGGTGGATTCCCAAAAAGGTATTGTCCATTATTTTCCGAACATAAAAGGATGGAAAGAAGTTCCTCTTAAAGCTATACTAGAGAAGAAGTTGGGTTTACGCGTCATGCTTGATAATGACGTGAACGCCATGACTCTCGGCGAATTCGTATTCGGCGCAGGCAAGGAATGCGATAATCTGGTTTGCCTTACGCTCGGTACAGGCGTAGGCGGAGGTATTATTATAGACGGTAAACTTTATAGAGGCGGTTCTATGACAGCCGGCGAAATAGGCCACATGCCTATCAATGAAACCGGGCCTAAGTGTAACTGCGGCGGCATTGCCTGCCTTGAAAGATATGTAGGAAATAGATATATACTAGAAAGGGCTAAGAAAGCATTTGGCAGCAATATCACGCTTGAAGCTTTGACCAGTCTCGCTAAATCGGGCAATAAAAAGGCTGTAGCCATCTGGACAGATGTTGCTGAAAAATTAAGCGTGGCTCTCGTAGAAGTTGTTAATTTATTAAATCCTGATAAAATCGTTATTGGCGGCGGGATAAGTAAAGCAGGCGAACTTATTCTAAGCCCGCTCAAGAGACAAATAAGAGCGCGCGCCATGAAAGACCAGGCCAAACACGTAAAAATAGCCCTGGCAAAACTCGGCGCTGACGCTGGCATCATCGGCGCCTCGCTTCTAATAAAACTAAAATAAAGTTAGGAGTAGCGGAGCGCGGCTCCGCGCTTCGAATATTATGAAATCAGTACTTTGTTAGTTTCTCAGTTTTGTCTTAAATCGTTCAGATTTGATGTTGTATAAGGAGCAAGCCAATTCTTTGTTCTTTGATAACAGGAAGGC
>JAGVFL010000161.1 GCA_020057645.1 Candidatus Omnitrophota bacterium | reverse complement strand
CGTCGTGGCCGCCTGGTTTTTCCTTTGAACCATAAAGCCTCTTTGCCAGGGCTTTGTATAAGATATCATCTACCATCGTGCTTTTGCCTGAACCGGACACGCCCGCAATGCACACGAAAAGTCCGAGAGGAATCTGGATATCTATATTTTTAAGATTATGCTCTCTCGCGTTCCTGATAATGATGGACTTATTTTTTATTGCCTTTCGCCTCTTTTTTGGAACATCTATCTTTAATTCTCCTCTCAGATAACTACCCGTAAGAGATTCCTTGGAATTAATGATGTCGCTGATTCCGCCTTTGGCCACTACATATCCGCCGTGTTTTCCGGCTCCGGGGCCAAGGTCCACGATATAATCCGCATTTCTTATCGTAGATTCATCGTGTTCAACGACTATAAGCGTATTGCCCAGGTCTCTCAATGCCTTGAGCGTATCAAGAAGCTTCGCGTTATCTTTTTGATGAAGCCCTATGCTCGGTTCATCCAGGACGTAAAGCACGCCTACCAGGCCTGCGCCTATCTGAGTTGCCAGCCTTATTCTCTGCGCCTCTCCGCCTGAAAGAGTGGAACTGATTCTATCTAGCGTCAGGTAATCAAGCCCCACGTTGGTCATGAAACTAAGTCTTTCTTGTATCTCCTTCAAAATCTGGCGCGCAATATTTTCCTGCGTTTCCGTAAGTTTTAGATCCGAAAAAAATCTCTTTGCGTCCCTGATTGAAAAGCCCGACACGTCGCTTATGGACATGTTATTTATCTTTATTGAAAGCACTTCGGGCTTTAGTCTTTTGCCTTTACATTCAGGGCACACAGAAAGGCTTGTGTATTTATTTATTTCAACTCTCATGAATTCGCTGTCCGTATCTTTCAATCTCCTTAATAGATTCGGCACTACTCCTTCAAAATACATGCCCCATTCTTTTTTTTCTGAACCATAGAGGATAACATCCATTATCTTTTTCGGGATTTTATTAAAAGGCGTATCTATGTCAAAACCGTATTCCTGGCCGAGCTTTCTTAAAAGCCTTCTATAGCGCAGTATTATTCTCATCCCTCCCACGCGCCAGGGCCTTATTGCCTCTCTTAAAGATTTTGTTTTGTCAGGAATTACAAGATCAGGGTCTATGTCCATTATAGCGCCCAGGCCGTCGCATGCATGGCAGGCGCCATAAGGGCTGTTAAAAGAAAACATCCTGGGTTCAATTTCTTCATAATTCACCCCGCACTTCGGGCATGAATATAATTCGCTGAAAAGTTCGTCTTCTTTATCAGATTTAGCAACCAGCATCAATCCTTTGCCCACCTTTAATGCCGTCTCCACAGAATCGGCCAATCTTTCTCTTATGTCTTTTCCAATCGCAATCCTGTCTACGACTACTTCTATGTCGTGCTTTTTGAATTTGTCCAACTTTATACGTTCGCCCGCCACAGAAACAATAGGGGGCTCAGTATTCCGCCCGACTTTAGCCAAAGTGGGCTCCATTTTCTCATCAAGAGAAATCACATCGCCGTCTAATCTGATCCTCGCGAAGCCCTGTTTCTTCAATTCGCTGAACAGGCTATAATACTCGCCTTTCCTGCCTCTCACAACAGGCGCAAGTATCAGGACAGAGGTGCCGTCCGGATATCTCAGAATCCTGTCCATTATCTCATCCTGGCTTTGTTGCTTTATTTCTCGGCCGCATTTGTAGCAATAAGGTTTACCTATGCGGCTAAAAAGAAGCCTCAGATAATCAGATATCTCCGTGGTTGTCCCGACCGTGGAACGCGGATTTCCTCCGGCCTTTCTCTGCTCAATAGAAATAGCGGGAGACAGGCCTTCTATGTGCTCTACGTCCGGCTTTTCAAGCTGCTCTAAAAACTGCCTCGCGTAAGCAGACAGGCTCTCAACGTATCTGCGCTGCCCCTCTGCGTATATCGTGTCAAAAGCAAGCGAAGACTTCCCTGAACCGCTAAGCCCGGTAATCACCACAAGCTTATTCCTGGGGATCTCAAGATCTATATTCTTGAGATTATGCTCCTTTGCCCCGAATATTTTAATAACCTTATCTTCCATTACAAACCTGCCCCTTCCTCACCAAAACAAAGGTTACACTCTGACAATGTCAGAGTGTAACCTTATTTAAGATAATCTGCTCATTATTAATGCAAAAACTTTGGCTGTGTCAACAAGACTATCTATGCAAACAAATTCGTTATCGCTATGCCATTTTTCTCCTCCGCCCGCGCTGTAACCAAGGCTAGGTATGCCTTTCCACATAAAATACCGCATGTCAGTGGCGCCTGGCATTACGCTGAAATTTGCTTTTTTGCCTGTAATTGATTCTATTGAATCAGCAGCTATCTTGAAAAATGCGTTATCCTTCCTGGATATAGCAGGGCTGCCTTGCGAAACAAATTTTACATTAACCTTTGAATCTTTATATCCGGCATTGAATTTTTTGATTACGTCTTCTATCTCTTTTTTTGCAATTTCTATATTTTCTTCAGGTATCAAGCGCCTGTCTATGCTGAATTTTGTCATGCCGGGAACCACGTTCACATTTACTCCTCCTTCCAAAAACCCTCCCATTACAAAACTCGGTTTTTTGGAAATGGCGTCCCGCATATTATACCGCGTTTTTCTTTCCAAGATTTTGCTTTTCAATTTTTCCAATTCATTTACAACCGCATTCATTCTCTCAAAAGAATTTACGCCTTTATGCGGCATGGAGCCATGCGCTGATTTGCCTATGACCTCTACCTCAGCCCATAAAACACCTTTATTGCCCATTGAAATATAATTCCCGGAATAACCTTCGCTCATTGCATAATCTGCTTTTACAAAACCCTTTTCTACCAGATAACCAAGCCCTGTCCTGCCTCCAATCTCTTCGTCCGGCGTAAAAGAAAGCTGCAAATTTATTTTTGGCCTTATGCCGCAACATCTCAATGCCTTCAATGCGAATAATACGCCCGCAATGTTAGCTTTCATATCTTCTGAACCGCGGCCATAAACCTTATTACCTTTAATTACCGCCTTGAAAGGATCTGTTTTCCACTTATCAGTAACAGGTACCACGTCATAATGAGAGTTTATATGGAAGGTTTTATTTGCCCCTACATTTAAATCAGCCACTAAACTTATTCTTCTGGAACCGCCTTTTACTCCGAATTTATCCAACACATTCTTTGGCGTAACATATTTTCTTGTAGATAAACCCAGTTTTTTGCATTCCTTTTCAAGAAAACATACCATCTCTTCATAATTCTCTCCCGGCGGATTCACCGTAGGAATCTCTATCAATTTTGAGAGCAGCCCCACCACACGCTCTCTGTTTGCCTCTAAATACCCGCCTAATTTATTTTCCATACATTTACCAGGCATACGCATCTGTAGGGGCGGAATATTATTCCGCCCCTACGTTATTCCATTCTAATCTATATGCTTCATTATATTCTGCATCAGCTTCTTTTAAAAGCCCTTTTTGCGTATAAATGTCACCTAACATCTTATGTGCAGGCCCATTATAAGGATCCAGCGTCAGATATTTTACAAATTGCTTCATTGCTTTTTCCGTATTGCCTTTTTCAAAATATACAAGGCCAAGCATATAGGAAGCCTGCCTTAAATAAGGGTTTAATTTTGCGGCAATCTCCAGCATCAGCAAACCTTCTTCTTTTTTGCCCATCCGTAAATAAACTGTCCCTTTATTGCAATAAAGCTCTGCAGATTCAGGATAGTATTTTAAAAATTTATTTATAATCTCAAGCGCCTCGTCAAATCTTCCGGAGCTTATATAAATAACCGCGAGATTGTTGCCTGCTTCCAGGAATTCAGGCTTGAGCTCTAAAAGCCGGGAATAACCTTCTTCTGCTGATTTTTGCTCGCCTATCTTTTCAAAAAAACCCGCTATGCTCAAAGCCTCATCTGACTTCTCTATTTTCTTTTTACTGAAATTGATTCTGAATTTCTCTATGGCCTTTTTATTGCCGGGCGTATCGCGTAAAAAAATAGCGGAATTCTCGTCATAATACACCAAGGCCCATTCTTTATTGTTATATAAATATTTCAAGATCCGCTCTGTGCCGCTGAATATATGCCTGAGAAGCGCGACATCAAAATTATATTTTCTTTGAAGCGATTCCCACTCTCCGGGATAATTCTGAGCCCTCTGATACGACTTGTAAAAATCATGTTTATACAACTCTGTTCTGACATCTACAAATACCCTTTTCTCTGGATAAAATCTATACGATATGTAATGCCCGAAATCGATGCTATTAAACATGGGGCCTTTTATACGGTTATTTTCTAAAAAATCGCATGCCTTGGACGGCGTCAAAAGCCCTGTCATCTTAGATTCTGTATTTCTAAATGCGGACTGTTTTGTAAATACGTAGTATCTGTTAGAGGTAAAAAAATACACGGCCGCCAAGATAATTAATATACATATGGCATAATACTTTTTCTCTGTTATGTTTTTAGTCAACCTTGCTTCATTCAAATTAATAACGGCCAGGGGCATGGCCATGAATATAAATACAGGCATATTTCTCATTGCTGCGTAAGAAGCCATGAACGCGCCAAGAAAAATCAAGATATGCTGCATCTTGGCTTTTTTAAGATTCGCCAAAAAAGTGACGCTTGACAGTATGGCAAGAATCCAGAAAAATATATATCTCCCAAAGCTGGCATTTACAGGCATCATTAATTCTTGTATGCTCTGCATGTAAAGCCTCTGTTCTGTAAAAATGCTCGCTAATATTTTTATTGGATAAAATGCGCCTTTATAAAAATAAGGATTTATAAAACACGCCAGGATAGCTAAAACGAATACCATGCCTAATCTTTTAGCTTTTATTTTACTGCCTGAAATTAATTCTCCCAGCGAGTATAAAAATATCAAGATAGGGCCTAATATAAAATACCCGTGCAGATTCACCCATAAAACTTGCAATAAAGGCAGCATGTGTATTTTTCTTTCATCCTCAAGCATATAAAAAAACAGGCATAGCAATAAATAAGAAAATATCTCCGGCCTTGCAAATGACCTATAGCCAAACGCAAGCACGGAAAGCAATATAAACAATATCGCGTAAATAAACTTCTTATATTTAAAGATTATAAAGAATAACGGGATAAGAAAACAGGAAGATATTACAATAGCTTTAAGTATATTAATCCCTAACCAGCTGAATTTTGCAAAAATAACATAGAATAAAACCTGGGAGAGCCATTCGTGATCTATCCATGCCCGGTTTTCCAGCGTATAGGAAAATATATCTACCTGCGGGACATTCAAATTTTTTACAATATATTCGCCTGTTTTAAAGTGACACCATATGTCAGAATCAACTATGGTGTTTATTTGGGATATAACAAGAAGCGCAAAAAGCAGGATTAAAACTAGGGATCGCATTTATCTAATGGTGGATTTCGAAGTCCCGCCACCTTGCAAAGCAAAGTGGCGGGACGCGAATTCAAAACCTCTTATCTTTTTTTCTTTTTCTTTCCGCCGCGAGCCATCTTTGCTCTGGAGATATCTCCGTGCTTATCAATGAAATAAAGATATCCCTTTGCCTTCTTTACTCCGCATTTCAGTACTTTTTCCATCCTAAATCACCCCCTCCCTCTTTATGATTTTAAATCTTGTAGGGGAAGGTTTAAAACCTTCCCTTACTACTCTAAAATTTCTTTGAGTTTCGCAATTGCTGAAAATATCGCCAGCCCGCTGGTCTTTGGATTAGCCATGGACGGCACGTTCTCGGTCTTTGTCCAGAATCTGCCGAATTCCCCTTCCACCTCTATTTCGTGGGTATTTTTTGTGTATTCCGGAGAAGTAAATATCTTTACGCTCGTGCGATCCGCTCCTAATCCATATATGCTCAACGTAACAGCCACGTTTATATTCTGTGGAAAATATCTTATTGCATCTTTTGCGGTGCCGGAATATATAAGCGTTTCTTTATCTATTTTCTCTATATCGATATTTTTCTCTTTTAAATACGGGGATCCTGCCAGGCCTTTCAAAGGTTTTCTGGTAATAAGGGTTACGCTTTTTATTGCGCCTGTCATTGCGGATCTTAATCCGTCCAAGCCGCATATGGCGCCGCTGGGTATGTGAATATAGGAATGGCCGGCATTTATTTTTTCAATGAGATGCTGTTTTTTCAAAAGTCCGCCTGTGCTCATAATAAGCACGTCTTTTTTCAGAGAATCTGCCTTTTCCGCTATCTCGCCGGAAACCTCCCCTGATGCCGTCTCTATTATCAAGTCTGATTTATTTATCAATTCGTCTATTGTTGTTATTATAGGTGCCGGTTTTATCCTCTCGGAAAGCTCTTTTGCTTTTTTAGGATCAATATCGCAGATAGCTGCTACTTTAGATTTATCCCCTAGGTTCTTGAATATATACTCCGCTATCTCGGAACCCATGGCGCCGCAACCTATTATGCCTATCTTCTTCATCATTTCAATAACCTGCCAGGCTAGCCCCTGACTTTTCTCCTGAAACCTTTAACATGCGCTCCAGCGCCTTATACGCCTTATCTCTTATTTCTCCGTCTATCCTGACCTCGTGTTCCATCGCTTCAAGCGAATGAGCAACCCACCCCAATGTGGTTAGTTTCATTGTG
>JAGVFL010000150.1 GCA_020057645.1 Candidatus Omnitrophota bacterium | reverse complement strand
TTCATAAAGATTTTACCGGGGGATAAGGTAAAAATGGAACTTTCGCCTTACGACCTGACAAGAGGAAGAATAACGTATAGGGCTAAGTAGGGAACGGTTTAAAACCGTTCCCTACAGATAATAGAATGAGAGGTATCAAGTGAAAGTAAAGGCTTCAATAAAAGTTATTTGCGATAGATGCAAGATAATAAAGCGTAAAGGTGTCGTGAGGATCATTTGTTCAAACCCTAAACATAAACAAAGACAGGGATAATTTCGTCGTTCGTGACTCGTCGCTCGTGGTTCGTTTGCGAATCACGAGCGACGAACGACGATATAGAAAGCTACAAGGAGAACACATGGCAAGGATCGCAGGTATTGATTTACCGAAAGAAAAACACATAGAGATAGCTTTGACCTATATTTACGGCATAGGCAGGCCCCTTTCAAACAAAATATTGAAGCAGGCAGCCGTAAATCCTGACACGAGGGCAAAGGACTTGAAAGAGGACGAAATTTCCAGGATAGCGGCTATTATTCAAAAGGAGTATAAAGTAGAAGGAGATCTGAGAAGGGAGATTTCTCAGAATATAAAAAGACTTATAGACATTGGTTCATATAGAGGTTTAAGGCATAGAAAGTCTTTGCCTGTAAGAGGCCAGAGAACAAGGACAAACGCTAGAACCAGAAAAGGCCCAAGAAAAACCGTAGGCGTGACTAGAAAAGCCACCAAGACTGCAGCAGCAGCCCCGGAGAAATAAATGAAACAGATTACGTCGTTCGTCGCTCGTGAATCGTGGTTCGCAGACGAATCACAAACGACGAACCACGAACGACGAATAAGAGGAGTTTTATGACAGAGAAACCCAAGACGACGAAGAAAAAGATTACCAAGAATATCACCATCGGCATAGCTCATATTTTAGCGACTTTCAATAATACAATAGTTACAATAACCGATAAGCAAGGCAATGCTATAGCGTGGTCTAGCTGCGGATCTGTGGGTTTCAAGGGTTCCAAGAAATCAACGCCTTTTGCAGCTCAGGTTACTGCCAGCGACGCTGCAAAAAAGGCCATTGAGCACGGACTTAAAGATGTAGAGGTTTTTATAAAAGGCCCAGGATCAGGCAGGGAGGCAGCGATAAGGGCACTGCAGGCAGCCGGGCTGCATATAAGCGCCATAAAAGATGTCACGCCTGTTCCGCATAATGGCTGCAGGCCGCCGAAGAAACGCAGGGTGTAATAATTCGTCGATCGTCGTTCGTGAATCGTGACTCGTTGTAATTCGTTACGAACCACGAGCGACGATTGACGAGCGACGAACACGGGAAGCTATAAGGAGAATACATGGCAAGATATACGGCATCATCGTGCAGGGTATGTAGAAGAGAAGGCACCAAGCTTTTTTTAAAAGGCCAGAGGTGTTATACGGAAAAATGCGGTTTTGATAAGAGAAGCTATGCCCCTGGTCAGCACGGAAAAGGCCAGAGGACCAAGCTTTCGAACTACGGACTGCAATTAAGAGAAAAACAGAAGGTAAAAAAGACATACGGGATACTGGAGCGCCAATTCAGAAAATATTTTCAGACAGCCAGCCGTTCAAAAGGCATTACGGGTTCAAAACTTCTGGAGCTTTTGGAGAGAAGGTTGGACAACGTTATATTTAGAGCCTGTTTTGCTTCCTCAAGGCCCGGGGCGAGGCAGATAGTTATGCATGGCCACGTACTTGTAAATGATAGGAAAGTAGACATACCGTCTTATTCTGTGAAAACAGGCGATATCGTGGTCATAAAACCAAAAGAGAAGACCGTAAAAAGAATCAAAGACTCTGTTGAGAAATTAAAAGACAGAGGCTATCCGACATGGATTGAAGTGGATAAAGAAGGCCTTAAGGCAAAGATTACAAGGGTTCCTGAAAGAAGCGACATGGCAGCTGACATAAAAGAACAGTTGATCGTAGAATTGTACTCGAAGTAAATGAAACAGGTGGCGTCGTTCGCCGCTCGTGAATCGTGATTCGCAAACGAACCACGAACGACGAGTCACGAACGACGAATACGAGGGGGTAATAAATGGGAATAAGTTGGAAGACATTTGAAATGCCTAAGAAATTAGAGTGCGAGGAAGCGGGTTATTCCAAGACATACGGGAAATTTGTAGCAGAACCGTTTGAAAGAGGTTTTGGATCTACGATAGGGAATTCCCTGAGGCGCATTCTTATATCCTCTATCGACGGGACCGCAGTCACCTCTATAAAGATAGACGGGGTGCTGCATGAATTTTCTACTATACCCGGCGTGCTGGAAGATGTCCCGCAGATTATTTTAAATATAAAGCAGCTGATTCTTAAATCAGAATCCCGCACTCCGAAGATACTGCGTTTAAAGGCTTCTAAAAAGGGCGAGGTTGCGGCAAAAAACATAGCTACCGACGAAACAGTGGAAATAATAAATCAGGATTTACACATAGCTACTCTTACAAAGGACGCAAGTTTTAACATGGAACTCGAGATAGGCAGGGGCCGGGGTTTTGTCCCTTCAGAAAGAAATAAAAAAGAAGGACAGGCTATAGGCGTGATACCCGTGGATTCTATATTTGCCCCGGTAAGAAGGGTAAGTTATCACGTGGAAAATACCAGGGTAGGGCATATTACGGATTACGACAAGTTGATACTCGAGATATGGACAAACGGCAGCATGGAGCCGAAAGACGCAATCCTTTACGCATCCCATATATTGCAGAAACATCTGGAGGTGTTTTTAAAATTCGGCCAGATTATCGTGGAAAATGAAGTCCATGAAGAAGAGACTCAGGAGAACAAGGAATTGCTTGAAAAATTAAAACTCCCTGTTTCAGAACTCGAGCTTTCCGTAAGGAGCGGCAACTGCCTTAGAGAGGCGCGCATAAAGACCATAGGAGAGCTTGTAACTAAAACAGAGCAGGAAATGCTTCAATATAGGAATTTCGGCAAAAAATCGCTTCAGGAGATAATGGAAATGATTAAAGAAATGGGCCTTTCTTTAGGCATGGAAATACCAAAAGAGTATAAAAAAATAGGATAAATAAAGATAGAGGAAACACAACATGCGGCATCACAGACAAAGCGTAAAATTCGGAAGACAAAGGAGTCATTACAAGGCAACTCTCAAGAGCCTGGTCTCAGGACTTATTATCAATAAGAGCATTCATACGACAAAGACTAAGGCGAAAGCGGCTTCGCGCATGGCGGACAAGCTTATAACCCTCGGAAAAGAAAAGACAGTGACTAATCAGCGCAGGGCTTATGCCATTCTTTGCGACAGGAAATTGGTTGCGGCGCTTTTCAATGAGATCGCGCCTTTATTTAAAGATCGATTGGGCGGATATACAAGAGTTATGCTGACAAAAAATAGGCGCGGGGACAACGCGCAGATGGCCATACTTGAATTTGTTGAAAAGCCAAAAACTTCGGAGCATGAAAAGAAAGCGGCAAAAAAAGAGAAAAAACCCGCTCCAGCAGTAGTAGGGGACGGTTTTAAACCGTCCCAAAAAGAAGAGAAAGCTGTTCCATTAGAGCCAAAGAAAGAAGAGCACAAAAAAGAAGAACATAAGAAAGAAACGCCGCAGCCCAAGAAACGCGAGAAGCCGATACAGAGGCCGGGATTTTTTAAGAAGTTTTTTGGGCGAAAAGGCGATTAACTGATATTTAAATCAGGGGTTAGGCGGGCCTAAAGAAAAGCCTCGTCGATTCGAGCGGGCATGGTGTCCTGCGAGCAGGCTGGGGTCGTTCGGCACTGAAATAGTTTCGCCGCGCGCTACGGTTTACGGCTCATTTTTTATACTGGAGGTAGTCTTGACAGTATAAAAACTTCGCCGTAATCCCTTGTGCGCTTAGTTGTAAAAAGCTATTATGCCGAAACTTTTCTAATGTGCCTCAGACCCCAGCCTGCTTGCAGGACGAGCGAGAATCGGCGCGGAGCGAAGGACGCCTCGCTGGGGCGTCCAAGCGTCTTTTCGTAGGCCCGCCTAACCCCACCCATAACTGCTATGAAACTCTCTTCCAGAGCAAAAAGCGTTTCCCCGTCATTAACTCTTGCTATCACGGCTAAAGCCAAAAAGATGAAGCAGGAAGGCGTAGACGTTATAAGCTTTGGCTCGGGCGAACCTGATTTTGACACGCCGGACAATATAAAGGCAGCCGCAATAAAATCCATCCAGCAGGGGTTTACAAAATATACAGCCGAATCAGGCACAGATGAGCTAAAAAAGGCGATCTGCGATAAATTCCAAAAAGATAACGGCCTTACTTATGGTCCTTCACAGATAGTAGTATCCTGCGGAGCCAAACACTCACTTTACAATATAATTCAGGCAGTGTGCGAAAAAGGCGATGAGGTAATCATACCGTCTCCTTACTGGCTCAGCTACCCGGAGATGGCGATTCTCGCGGAAGCAAAACCTGTTTTTATTGAAACAGATGATTCCTCCGGATTCAGGATATCTTTGCCTGCCCTCGAAAAGGCAATCACAAAAAAGACAAAGATTGTCATAATAAACAGCCCATCAAATCCTACGGGCTCTATTTACGCAAAAGAAGAATTGATGAAGATAGGAAAACTGGTATCTGAAAAAGGGATTCTTATAATCAGCGACGAGATTTATGAAAAGATTATATTTGACGGCAATCCGCACGTATCCATAGCTTCCTTGGGCGAAGATATTTTTAAAAACACAGTTGTAGTCAACGGTGTTTCTAAGAGTTTTGCGATGACAGGATGGAGGATAGGTTACCTAGCCTCACCTGATAACGAGCTTGTAACAGCCATTAAAAATATACAAAGCCATTCTACGTCAAACCCCGCTTCCATAAGTCAGATGGCTGCGCTGGAGGCGCTCACGAACAGCGGGACTATTGTAGGCGAGATGAAGAATCAATTTGAGAAAAGAAGGGATTATATAGTAGACAGGATAAATAAAATAAAAGGGCTTTCCTGCCTGAAGCCGGAAGGGGCTTTTTACATATTCTGCAGGATAAATAAAAAAGGCCTGTCCAGCATGGAAGTTACTGACAGGTTATTGGATGAAGCAAACGTGGCTGTTATCCCGGGCAAGGTTTTCGGTTCCGACGCTCACATAAGGCTTAGCTTTGCCGCGAGCATGGGAAATATTAAAAAGGGTATAGATAGGATAGAAGAGTGGTTTAATAAAAATGGGTAAGACCATAGTAGAAAAGATATTCAGCTCTCATAGTAATAAGGACGTAAAGGCCGGGGATGTAGTTGTCGCAAACGTAGATTTTTGTTTTGGCCAGGACGGGACCAGCATGCTTATCATAGACGCATTCAGGAACCTGGGCGCAAAAAGGGTTTTTAATAAAAATAAATTCTGCATGGTCATAGACCATAGCGCTCCAAGCCCGAATATAGGCGTATCGGAAGTGCATAAAAAGATGCGCAATTTTGCGAAAGAGCACGGTTTGAATATTTTTGACATTGGCTGCGGCGTGTGCCATCAGGTTATACCTGAATCAGGGCTGGTTATGCCGGGCAATCTGGTAGTGGGGGCGGATTCGCATACGTGCACTTACGGAGCGCTCGGCGTTTTTGCGACAGGCATGGGTTCTACCGATGTCGCAGTGGCGCTTGCGACCGGAAAAAACTGGTTTAAGGTCCCTGAAACTATAAAGATAATCCTCAAAGGCAAAGCCGGAAAAGGCGTTTATTCAAAAGATGTGATACTCCACATAATAGGAAAACTGGGCGCTGATTACTCTACGTATAAAGCGATTGAGTTTTCAGGGGAATATATAAAGAGTTTAAGCATGGACGGCCGCTTTACCATAGCCAATATGGCGATTGAAATGGGAGCAAAGGCAGGGCTGTTTGAACCGGACGAGAAGACTTATAAATGGATGAAGGAGCATAGAGCGAAGGGCACCCCGCACCACAAGGGTGCGGGGCAAGTAGGGCATAGAGTAAAGAATGATAAGGATGCTAAATATTCAGAGGTGTTGGAATTTGATGTGAGTAAAATCGTGCCGCAGATAGCAAAGCCCCATACCGTAGATAATGTTGTGCCGGTAAATAAACTAAAAAATACAAAGATAGACCAGGCATTTTTAGGCACGTGCACAAACGGCAGGCTGGAAGATCTGCAAATAGCGCATTCTATACTGAAAAATAATAAGATAAACGAAAATGTAAAGATGATAATAGCGCCTGCTTCAAAGGATATTTTTCAGAAGGCAATGGAAAAAGGCATGATATCAGAATTTGTAAAAGCAGGCGCTTGCGTGGTTGCGCCCGGCTGCGGCCCTTGCGTGGGGACTCATAACGGCGTTCTCGCCTCAGGCGAGGCCTGTATTTCAACCGCTAATAGAAATTTTAAAGGCAGGATGGGTAATCCGGATGCGTTTATTTATCTGGGTTCTCCCGCTACCGTAGCGGCTTCGGCATTAGAAGGGAAAATAACAGATCCTAGGAAATATATAAAGTAAGACAACAACTCCTCTCGTCATTGCGAGGAGCGTAAGCGACGAAGCAATCCGACCCGAAGGGTCGTCCCGAGCAAAGCGAGGGATCTCAGTGATTGCTTCGCTTCGCTCGCAATGACACACAATATGGATATAAAAGACCTTCTAAAAGCCGCCGTTGAAAAAGAGGCATCTGATCTTCATATTACA
>JAGVFL010000153.1 GCA_020057645.1 Candidatus Omnitrophota bacterium | reverse complement strand
CGGGCTGGAATGTCAGGGTTGTGCCGAGCGCTACTCCGAAATTCAGAATAGAAGGGGATTTAGACAGGCGCGGGGTCGGGATGTATGATGTCATGAACAACATAGGCGCCCACGAGGTTATATTAGAATCCCCTAATCACATTACCGATATATATCAGTTATCAGAGCTTGAGATACAGGATGTAATCAATACATCTATTTACCGCATCAGCGAACTTGAAAAAGACCTTCGTTTTAAATACTGCCTTTTATTTAAGAATCACGGAATAAAAGCAGGCAGCAACATGAAAACAAAACACTTGAGGAGCCAGCTTATTGCGACGCCTGTCACGCCGACCAGAGTCAAAGAAGAACTCAGGGGTTCCAGAAATTATTTTGACTATAAAGAAAGGTGTATTTTCTGCGACATTATACGCCAGGAAATAGAGACAGGCGCGAGAATAATAATGGAAACAAAAACCATGGTGGCAATCGCGCCTTTTGCGTCAAGATTCCCTTTTGAGATATGGATATTGCCTAAAGTGCACAGGGCAGATTTTATGAATATACAGGCTGATGAGATAAAGGATCTGGCGAATGTGTTAAAGACAATTTTCGCGAAACTTTCAAAGGCATTAAACGACCCGCCGTATAATTACATGCTGCACACAGCTCCTTTCAGGCGGTCAAATAAGCCCGGGTATTGGCACACAATAGAAGAAGATTATCACTGGCACATAGAAGTTATGCCCAGGATTACCCAGGTGGCTGGTTTTGAGTGGGGCTCAGGATTTTATATAAATCCTACTCCTCCGGAAGATGCTGCGAAATATTTACGCGAGGTAACCTTATAATGTCTCAATTAAGGCGAGATCCGATAGCAGGAAGATGGGTGGAAGTGGCTGTATCGAATCCGAAAAAATGCGAAGAGTTTGATACGAAACCGCAGACCAAAAAAGGCGGGACATGCCCTTTTTGCCCGGGAAACGAAAAAATGACTCCGCCTGAGATAGAGGCGATCAGGGACCCTGAAACAAAGCCGGATACGCCGGGCTGGACAGTGAGGGTGGTTTCTAATAAATTTCCGGCGTTGAAGATAGAAGGAGAACTGGATAAACGCGGGATCGGCATGTTTGACATGTCAAACGGCATTGGCGCGCACGAAGTAATAGTTGAAAATATGGATCACAATAAAGACCTGGCTGATTTGACGCAGGACGAGATAAGAGATGTGATATCAAAATATAAATCCAGGAGCTTAGACCTGGAAAATGACGCGAGATTCAAATATATCCTGCTCTTTAAAAATCACGGCGAAGCCGCAGGCGCTTCCTTGGAACATTCGCATACCCAGCTCGTGGCGTTGCCTATCGTGCCAAAGAGAGTCAAGGAAGAATTAAAAGGCGCCCAGAATTATTTTAAATACAGGGAGAGATGCGTTTTCTGCGATATGATGGCCCAGGAACAGCAGGAAAAAGACAGGATAGTATTTGAAAATAAACATTTTATCGCATTTTGCCCTTTTGTATCCCGGTTTTCTTTCGAGACGTGGTTATTGCCGAAGGCGCATAACCCTGAATTTAAATCAATAGATGACTCCACGATTTACGATATGGCGGGCGCATTAAGGGAAGTCCTTGCGAGGCTGAAATCAAGGCTTAACGACCCGGCGTATAATTTTATAATTCACACCGCGCCTATCAGAGACGGCTTTTATGAAGAATACCACTGGCATCTGGAGATAATGCCTAAATTGACAAACGTGGCTGGTTTTGAATGGGGTTCAGGATTATACATAAACCCCACCTCGCCCGAGATAACCGCTAAGTGTTTAAGAGAAACCTGCGCAACAAAATAGAACACAATCAAATAAGGAGGTAACAAAATGGGAGTAAAGGTTGGCATCAATGGCTTTGGAAGGATTGGCAGAAATGTTTTCAGGGCGGCAATCGAGAACCGCAACATTGATTTTGTGGCAGTTAATGATTTGCCGACTCCGCCGGCTACGCTGGCGCATCTTTTAAAGTACGATTCCACGCTGGGAGAGTTGAAGGTAAATATTGAGGCAAAGGAAAACGCCCTTATTGTAAACGGAAAAGAAATAAAGATAATGACCCACAAAGATCCCGCAGAGATCCCTTGGGCAAGCATGGGGGTTCAGGTAGTAGTGGAATCCACGGGCGTATTTACGGACAAAGAAAAAGCAGTAAAACATATCCAGGCAGGCGCAAAAAAGGTTATAATCACAGCTCCTGCTAAGAACGAAGACCTTACTATTGTAATGGGCGTTAACGAGAGGGTGTATGACCCTGCGAAGCACAGCGTAGTTTCAAACGCGAGCTGTACAACAAATTGTCTGGCGCCTGTCGCAAAGATCCTGATAGAGAAGTTCGGGATAAAAAGAGGCCTGATGACTACTATCCATTCTTATACAAATGACCAGAGGATCCTTGACCTGGTGCATACAGATTTGAGAAGGGCGAGGGCAGCTTGCCTTTCAATGATACCTACTACTACAGGGGCCGCAAAGGCAGTAAGCCTTGTCCTTCCTGAATTAAAAGGCAAACTTGACGGCCTTGCGATAAGAGTGCCTACTCCGAACGTATCGCTTGTTGACCTGGTAGTAGAGGTTGAAAGAGATACCACTAAAGAAGAAGTTAACGCGGCTTTTAAAGAAGCGGCTGAAGGAAAGCTTAACGGCATACTGGAATATTGCGACAAGCCGCTCGTTTCAAAGGATTTCAACGGCAACCCGCGATCTTCAATAGTTGATGCCGGGCTTATCTATGTAATAGATAAGAGGATGGTAAAGGTATTGAGCTGGTACGATAATGAATGGGCTTATTCCTGCAGGGTGGTTGATCTGATAGAATACATGGCGGGAAAAGGTTTATAAGTGAGTCCGCCACAATTCTTTGGCGGACGAACTTATCCCGCCCTTTTGGCCATTTAGTCTTAAATTCTATAACTTGCCAAAAGGGCGGGGTTAATTCGCACAAACAATTTACATTCACTTTGTTCCGTAAATTGTGTGCTCATTAAATGGAAGATGCTGAGGTAAGGGAATTATCAAAGAAGATACTGGCGATGCAGGAAGAGGAAAGACACAGGATATCGCGGGATCTTCATGACGAGATAGGCCAATTCTCTGTATCCCTT
>JAGVFL010000039.1 GCA_020057645.1 Candidatus Omnitrophota bacterium | reverse complement strand
TGGAAAGTATGAAATTATTTATAAATATAGCGCCTATTATTACTGATAAAAACATCGAGAGGTCCATTATGTAGCGCTCCTTCTCCTAGCCAAAAAATTAATGCCGCCTATCAAAAGCCCTATCACTAAAAGCGCGCCCGGCGCCAAGACCATATACAAAACAGGTTCAAAACCCTTTGCGATTAAAAGCCCGAACAGGGTGCCGTTTCCGAGCATCTCTCTTATGCCGGAAATAAGTAAAAGGGCTAATGTAAAACCAATACCCATGCCTAGCGCGTCCAGCATTGAACTAAATACGCCTTGTTTGCACGCAAATGCCTCTGCCCTTCCGAGCACAATACAGTTCACTACAATAAGCGGCACGAATATGCCCAGCGCTTTTGAAAGCTCAGGGGCATACGCCTTCATTGTAAGTTCAACAATCGTAACGAATGTAGCTATTATCATGATAAAACACGGGATTCTGATCTGGTCAGGTATAAATTTTCTGAGCAAGGATATGATAATATTTGAGCCAAGCAGCACAAACGTAGCTGCAACCCCCATGCCAAGGCCGTTTATGACACTCGTGGAAACCGCGAGCGTGGGGCAAAGCCCAAGCACCAGGCGGAATGTAGGATTCTCGCTCCCAATGCCTTTAAAAAATTCCTTTAATAATTTCTTCATTTTTTTATAAGCCCATATTTTTTGGTCTTAGTGAATCTATCTATTATAGGGACTGCCGCGTTCATGAATAATATCGAGTAACATACGCCTTCCGGGTAACTGCCTCTCAATCTTATTATAGCGGTCAGCACGCCGCATCCTATGCCAAAAATAATCTTGCCTTTTTTCGTAAGAGGAGACGTCACATAATCGGTCGCCATAAAAAAAGCGCCCAGGATGATCCCACCCGCCAGTATATTAAAAATAAAATCTCCTTTAAAGAATCCGTCTTTTCCGAATATCCATGTGATGATTCCAACTGTCCCTATAAAACTCAATGGTATGTGCAGGGAAATTATTTTGGTAACCAATAAAAACAGCGCGCCTATGATCAGCGCTATCACGCACACCTCGCCTATACAGCCGGCCCGATTCCCCAGAAACAGGTCCATGTAAGTAAAATGCGGCCCTGCTTCTTTGGCTAAAGGCGTTGCGCTTGATATCGCGTCAGGCCACCATCTAGGATTTTTCCATGTTGTCATATAAACAGGCCAGGATATTTGCAAAAATGCCCTTCCTACAAGCGCCGGATTAAATATATTCTGCCCTAATCCTCCGAAAATCTGTTTTCCCAAAATAATGCTTACTGCCCCGCCTATCACAGGTATCCAGAAAGGCGTGCTAGGCGGAAGGTTATAAGCAAGCAGCAGTCCTGTCAATATAGCGCTCCCGTCTAAAACCGCTCTTGGGTCCCTGTTTCGAAATTTTAAAAATAACGCCTCAGTAAAAATACACGAGAGGACGGAAAAGACCATTACATTCAGGCTTGATATGCCGAATATATATACCCCGGCCATGCCTACGGGTATAAGAGCAATCACCACTGTCCACATTATCTTTTTTGTGGTCTGGCTTGATTTAATATGAGGGCTTGGGGAAACCGTCAGTTTATTCATTTTGATTATCCAATATCTTTGATCCGTCTGATTTTATAGAATTCAGAACTGCCATGGACGATATGGTAGCGCCTGTTATTGCATGGATCCCGCCCATGGACAACTCCAGCTCTTTTACGTTCCTATTTGTAAACTGCTCCGTAAAATAAGGCGATATCGCTTTTTCGGGACGTCTTTCTTTTGTAAATATTTGTTTCAGGGAACTAAATAACGTCTTGTCGGAAAGAATTTCTATGATCTTCGCTCCAAGGCCCGGGGTTTCATTCTGGGAAAGGACTCTCACCCCTGTAATGGTCCCGTCTTTTTTTATCCCTACCATAGTCTCTATCACGCTTGAATATCCGTATTTTTTCGCAATGTATATATATCCCTGCACCTGCTTATTATCTCCCTTGAATGCTTTCCAATATTTTATTATCCCGTCTTTTTTTACAGGCTCTATCCTATCCCCTATCTTTTCAGGCATAACCTGTTTAAGGGCTTCTTCTTTAATCAAGTTCTCCTGTTTTTCAATCCTTGATTTAGTGAAATTATAAGTAACCGCTAGAATAGACGCGGCTATCAGATTGACAAGAAATAAAATAAACGCGAATTTTAAAATAATTTTCATTGTCTTTTTATTTTTACTTTTGCAAGTTTTACAAGCTGCGCAAGAGGTATCTTTGACGGGCACACGTAACTGCAAGACCCGCAGTCAATACAGTCAAAAGGGTCGTAAGAGGCCGCTAGATCAAATTTATCCTTTTTGACGCTGAGTCCTATGGCGCAAGGCATAAGGCCTACGGGGCACGCTTCAATACATCTGGAACACCTTATACATTCAAGCTCTTCCTCTTTCAGCCTGAACTTCTTATCCAGAATCAGGATGCCTGACGTGCCTTTAATAACAGGCGCGTTCAGATCGCACTGAGCTACTCCTGTCATGGGCCCGCCCATTATAACTTTATATAAGCCGGTTTTTTGGTTTAGCCCGCAATAGTCAAGGACATCTTTTATAGGAGCGCCTATTCTCACTAAGATATTTTTTGCCATATTAGAAAAACTGCCTGAAACTGTTATAACCCTTTCATATAAAGGTTTTTTTAAATAAACTGCTTCATATACCGCAAAAACCGTCTGCACGTTATTTACAACAACTCCTATATCCAGAGGCAGGCCTCCGGAAGGGACTTCTCTATTCAATAGCATCTTTATGAGCTGCTTCTCCCCTCCTTGCGGATATTGTGTCTTAAGTATTTTTACCTTGAGATTTAAAGACTGCCCGCCCAGAGATGGTTTGAGCACAAATATAGAACTATTTAATCTCTCTGCCGCATCTATTTTATTCTCCTCCACGCCTATGATTACATCTTTAACGCCTAAAACCTTTGCCATCAATTGAACGCCTAAAATTATCTCTTTGGGCCTTTCGAGCATTAAGCGATGATCGCACGTTAAGAAAGGTTCGCATTCCGCGCCATTTATAATAAACGTGTCTATTTTTTTAGCGGGCGGCGGGTTTAACTTTACAAATGCGGGAAACGCAGCGCCTCCCAGGCCCACAATACCGGCTTCCTTTATTAAAGCTGCTATCTCTTCTTTTGATAAAGTTGATACGTCTTTGACAGGCACAGAATCTAAAGAGGCCTTTATATCCTGCCCGTCTGATTCTATTATGATTGCCTTGGAAATACCAAGGCCGGGATGAGGGCTTTCTTCAATCGCAAGAACCTTGCCGGAAACGCTTGAATGCAGATTCGCAGAGATAAACCCTTTTGCCTGCGCTATCAGGGATCCTGTTTTAACGCTGTCGCCTGCATTGACCACAGGCTCTGAAGGAGCCCCTGTATGTTGGGATAAAGGCAATATCGCTCTCTTTGGGATTGGGGCCTGCTCTATCTTTTTATTCTTTGCGATGTCTTTAAAATCAGGCGGATGTATGAAATTTACGCTAGCCATATTTATGTATTATACAAAAAAGCCGGTTTCTTGACAACCTTTTTAAGTTCGGGTATACTCTTTATAGGAGGGCAAAATGGGCATCGGAGATTTCGGAAAATGCTGCACAGATTGCCAGGTCTACTGGACATGCGAAACCAAATGGTACAGAGGCGAGCGGCATGAAGACGACATATGCTGCCATACCTGTAATTATTATTCAAAGTGCAAGGAATCAAGCAAATCCAAAAAGAAACAAAAGTAAATGCTTCTCTAAACCCTATCCTATTCCTTCCATAGTTTTATTAATTTTATTAATCCTATAATAGAAAATAAGATCCCTATTACTATGAGAACCCAGTCCCTGCCTATCCTTTCGGCAGTCAGAGACGCAAATAACATGAATAAAATAAACCCCGCGTGCATTATTATCTCGAGAGAACTGAAGATCCTGCCTCTCATTTCATTCGGCATTACTTCATGAAGCAGGGTATTAGATGATACTATGATCGGCGCGCTAAATATCCCAAGCGCTATCGATAGTATACCTG